>JAVVPF010000004.1:0-62837 GCA_036655895.1 Cloacibacillus sp.
ATGTATTATGAACGTCAACGCCTGCAACGAAAATGAACTGCGAAACTTCGCTCACGAGCATGTATTCTGGTGGGGCGACAGATGGCATCACGTGGATAGAAACGCGCTCCTTGTATTTATTTTAGCGAAAAAAACCACCGAAACAGAGGAGCTCGCGCGAGAAAGGTTCGGCTTTACGGATGAGGATTTCAAAGAAGCGCTGCGCCAAACACCACCAGGGCTTTTTCTTTTTCCATCTGACTGGGAAGAGACAAACCGCCGATTTGGCATAATACCACCTTTGCCTTTTCCTAAAATAAGCCCTGAAGAAGAACATAAGGAACTGGAAGAACTCAGGCGACAGGCAGTTTCTTTGTAGAGCAAAAATGAGCACGAGGCCCCGCGGCGTCTTTTGGACGGATGCGGGGCCTCGTCAGTTGTTTGGCAAGTTTTGCTTTGTCTTACGCGGGCGTTATGCCTTTTTCACGCACTTGAAATAGAAGGTGCCGAAGCAGACGGCGGCAAAGAGTATCCCCGCCGGGTAGCCGAACTTCGCGGCCGCTTCGATCATCGCGGCGCCTTTAAGCCCGGCTGTGCCTGACATCATGCTTGATATACACGGGCCGAAGCCTTCGGGGGCAACGAGTATATAGGTAGAGGAGACCGCCGACATGAAGGTAGCGGGGACCGCAGCCACCCAGAAGTTGGATTTTTTCTGCGCAAGCCAGACGGCGCACGCCCAAAGCGCCATCATGGCTAGAGTCTGATTCGACCATGAGAAATAGCGCCAGATTATTGAGAAATTCATCTGCGAAAGGAGCGCGCCGCAGAGCAGCAGGGGCACGGAAAGCATGAGCCTCTTGCCGTTCGGCTTCTGATCGATACCGAACCAATCGGCGATGGTAAGACGCGCGGAACGGAAAGCCGTATCGCCGGAGGTTATCGGGCAGGCGACGACGCCCAAAAGCGCAAGTCCGCCGCCAACGGAACCAAGAAGCGTCACGCATATATTATAGACGAGGTTGGAAAGCCCCGCCTGGCTCATCTCAGCCGCAAGGCCCTGAGTGCCGTTGTAGACGGATACGCCGGCCGCGGCCCAGACGAGGGCTATAACGCCCTCTGCCACCATAGCGCCGTAGAATATTTTTCTGCCGTCGCGCTCACTTCTCAGGCAGCGCGCCATCAAAGGAGACTGCGTAGCGTGGAAGCCGGAAATGGCGCCGCACGCGACCGTGATAAACATAAGCGGCCATATCGGCAGCCCCGTCGGCGATTGGTTATAGAAATTGTCCCAAATCTCAGGCATATCATAGCCTTCGAAAATTAGGCCGCCGCCTACGCCAAGGCACATGACGATGAGAGCTATGCCGAAGATCGGATAGAGCTTGCCGATTATTTTGTCGATTGGCAGAAGCGTCGCAAGGAAATAGTAGACCAGGATGACGGCGAGCCAGAAATTAGCGTTCAGCGCCTCGGGCGTCAGTATAGCAAGAAGCCCTGCCGGCCCTGTCGAGAAGGTGGTGCCGACAAGCACCAGCAGCACGACGGAGAAGACGCGCATCACCGTTTTCATTGTTGGGCCGAGGTAAATGCCGACTATCTCGGAAATGCTGGCGCCGTCGTGACGCTCTGAAAGCATTCCTGAAAGGTAATCGTGCACCGCGCCCGCAAAAATAGTTCCGAAGACTATCCAGAAATAGACCACAGGGCCCCACAGAGCGCCCGAAAGAGCGCCGAATATAGGACCAAGCCCCGCTATGTTCAGCACCTGGATAAGGAATATCCTCCACGTTTCAAGCGGCACATAGTCGACGCCGTCAGGATGTTGAACGGCGGGAGTCTTTCTGTCGTCGGGAGAAAAAAGCCTCTCGATATAAGCTCCGTAAATACAGTAGCCTCCGATAAGAAATGCCAGCGCGATCAAAAACGAAATCATTGCATTCCCTCCTTAGTTTTCTGTTCTTGCTCTGCAGAACAGTAGAAAATAATAATTCCAGTTATTTATCAATATAATAGTACGAAAAATGGTTTTCCGTCAACTGGTTTATAACAACTATCCCCGCGCAAATAATAAAAAACGCAAAGCCAGCGTTGCAGCCAGCTTTGCGTTTACCCATTAAAATCCAGTTACGCCACATAATGGACGGCGCAACTTTAATGAAGAATTACTCTGCGAATAAGTAAGATAGGATTGTTCCTTATCTTAATAAAGTTCGGTGGTATGGTAACTGCTGCCATTAGTGGCAAGGCATATTACTCTTGTTATGTCATTTATCCTCTAAGCAGGCTTCCATATATCCTAAACCGCAACAAAGATGCTTTTCAACTGCATTTCTTAGAGCTACACCGTCTTTATCTTTTATTGATTTAATAATTTCATTATGTTCATCGTAAAAATTATTCAGGAATTCTTCTGACGATATCCATATAAGTCTTGCGTACCTTAAGTTATTCCATGTCTGCTGCAGTATTTCAATCATGAGGTCATTATCATAGAAATTAAATATATACATATGAAACCGATCATTCGCTTCAAGCAATTTTTCTAAATCTGGTTTTCCATCACTGCCCGGTTTAAATAGCTCTTTCATTTGATTATTTAAAACTATCATCTGGGGAATATCTTTCGGCTTTATAAAGGGCATCGCGCGTTCCGCAAGCGTTATTTCGAGCAGCGATTTCAATTCCTGTAATTTCCGAAATTCCTGCTTAGATATTCGGGATATTTTCCACCCTGTGCGCGGAATGTAGTGTACAAGCCCCTCCTGCTGCAGTTTCGAAAGCGCTTCTCGAACTGGCGTCGTACTGACACCAAGGCTCTCCGAGTAGTGGTCAATGTTTATTTTCTCCCCTGGACGGATACGGCATGAAAGAATCTGTTCTTTTATGCTTTCATAGGCTAATTCGCTCAGAGTAGGGACTTTTATCAATGGCTGCATCATAGAATCCTCCAGATTTGGGCATAGAAACGCTCCAACTACCATTATAAAAATATTTCTCCATAAAGGCAAGGCCGTGCAAGCGGCTAAAACTACACGCGCTTACACGGCCACAGAGATAGGTACTAATATGGCAATGATTTTTTAAAATGGGCCTAACTTAATAAATGTTGCGATTAGGAGTCCTACGGCCCCGACGCCCATTAGCATAAGATATAGTGGGAAGACCCATTTGAAATATGTAGAAAATGAGACTTTAGCAACTCCAATATAAACTACAAGCGCTCCCATTGTCGGTATTATCATATTTGTCAAACCGTCTCCAAGTTGGAAAGCCATAACCGCGGTCTGCCGCGTAAGCCCAACAACATCCGCAAGAGGAGCCATTATTGGCATAGTCACTGCGGCCTGCCCAGAACCAGAGGGAATAAAGAAATTAATGATCGACTGAATGATCAGCATTCCAAGAGCAGAGAGTGACGACGGCACCTGCTTGAGGGGAATAGAAAGGCCATAAATGACTGTATCAAGTATATTTCCATTTGTAAGAACGACAGATACCGATCTGGCAAAACCTATGCATATTACCCCAACAAATATACCGGCGCAGGCCTTGCCCATAATTTCGCATATTTTTTCATTATTGAAACCTGCTACAACTCCTGCAATAATGCCAGAAATTAGCCACAAAGCTCCTATTTGTGCAAAATTCCACTGCCACAACATTGGCCCCACCATTTGGAGTCCGATTGTAACAAGCAGCATTACAGTCAATATCTTTTGACGTCCTGTCATCTTTTCTTTCTGAAGCGCTTCAATATCAATATCGGCAGCCGACGGGTTCACAAAACCGGTCACACTTGCGGAAGGGTTTGCCTTAACCTTGGCTGCATATCGCAGTACAAACCAAAAGGTAACCACCATCATAACGAGCCATACGACAACCCTGAAACCCATCGCAGAGTAAACGGGCAGACCGGCTATGCCCTGTGCCACGGCGACGGTATAAACATTAATAGGACCATACGCAAAAGCGGCAAATGTAGGAATCATAGCAATAGCAAGTCCCGTCATAACATCACACCCGCACGCAAGCGCTAATGCTATGGTCATCGGTACAAACGGAATGTGAAGCTCAAAAGCTCCCATGGCCCCGCGAATAGCAAAAAAGGCCATAAGAGCACCCATTATCATAAGGTAATTTCCGCGGCATACTTTCATTATCCAGCCAACCATTTTATGCAGAGTGCCGCTTTCCGTATATACGTCGGTAGCCGCAATCGTGAACCATATCATAGACATGATAGCCATAGAAGCGGTAAGTCCATCTATTATAGCTACAAACCAATTAAAGGGTGATACCGGAGTCTGTTTCACATAATGAAAAGTAGATGGGTCTATGACCTGCCGGCCGGCGACTTCAACTCGATCATAAACACCGGCGGGAACTATATAGGTCATAACTCCAGCAAGAATGAGGCAGAATAGAATGATGGTCCATACGTGCGGTACTTTGATTCCTTTGTTTGCGGTTTCTGATGAGAGCATTGATTTTTTCATTTTAAACTATCCCTCCAACCCAAAAGTTTTTTGCATAAATTAACGAGTTACCGATTCAGAAGATTTTTGTGGATTTTTCCTCCCTGGGCAATAAGAAGCAAATTATTTTGGTGATCCTTAAAAAGATTAATATTGTCAAGAGGATCGCCTTTGACGAGGAGAATATCGGCGAGTTTGCCAACTTCGAGCGTACCTGTTATATTGTCCACCTTCAAAATCTCCGCATTAGTTTTGGTAAAAGAAACTATCGCCCCCATTGCTCCCTGCGCTTTTGCCTGATAGGCTATTGCGCCCGAAGCATATTTCGTATTAGTTCCGGTTAAGTCGCTTCCACCCCCTATAGGTATACCGGCATCCATAGCATTGTGTATAGCCTCGTACCCGCGTTCGCAAACAGATACGAACTTATCGTATATAAATGGAGAAATCAGCTCTCTGCTTTTTTCTATTACTATTTCATAAGTTATCTGCGTTGGTACGATATAAGAGCCCTTTTGAGCCACAATAGCCGCTGTTTCTTTTGTCATAAGATTTGCATGTTCGATGGTACGTATGCCGGCATTGGCGCTGAGTAAAATGCTCCGGTTAGAATAACTGTGAGAAGCCACATAGCTGCCCACCGACTCGGCAACCTCTACAGCCGCCTTAAGTTCATCAAGGGTATATTGGGAAGTCTCTGGTCCTTGAGTAGGGCTGGCGCACCCGCCACCACACATGATTTTTATAAAATCAGCGCCGCGGCGAACATTCTCACGGCTCGCTTTCAAAACTTCCGGCACTCCATCTGCAATAGTTGCACGAAAGCCCATATACGGCTCTGTATAGACGCGTGTCTCCGAGGCTACACGGTCATCTCCGTGCCCACCAGTCTGTGCGATAACGCTCCCACAAACTTTAAGACGCGGCCCTGAAACATAACCCATTTCAACAGCCTGTTTAAATCCAAGATCCGCCCCCCCAGTGTCGCGCGCGTAAGTATATCCCTGGTCCAGCGCCTCCTTGAGATTTTTGAACATTCTGGCTGCCATCAGCCCTGGAGCATTGCGTCGAGAAAGGTTTATTACCTCTATTTCAACAAGGCCGAGATGCATGTGGGCATCTATCAAACCTGGCATTATAGTATTCCCGCGACAATCAAACACCTCCGAAGAAACTGGCGCATGTAGGTTTTTCCCAATATCTTTGATAGTATCATTCTCTACTAAAAGAGATATATTTTCTTCTGGTTCTCCACCATTGCCATCTATCAGATTTACATTATTAAAAAGTTTATAGTCCACCTTCATACCTCTCTTTATAATATGTCGTCCGTGTTCCAAACCTTAATAGCAATATATCATATACGATATATACTATATTATGCATTATATACCGCGCGCGTATGGTATGCAACCCTGGACCATAACAATAAATAGCCGCTGAAACGGCAATTCTAGTCGCTGGTCCAAGATTTTCAAACTCACGCTTAGTTCTGCAAATCTGTTGTTCTATGATTGAAGGCTCGTCCGCGCGGTAAATCCAACAAAATGTATTCAAAGAACGAAGCTGAACGGCCGCGCGCTACACGCTCCGTTCAGCTTCTCACAGCCCAGAAGGATAAAATCTCCTGCGGTCATTGGGCGTTCGCAGGAGCAATGCGGATAAAGTTACATTTTTACCGTGCCGGCTGTGCCACAAGCAACATAGCTAAACGACGATACAGGCCAGAGGAGATGGCACCACCTATAAACGTAACAACAGGTCTTGTTTACCAATGCAAATAATTGCTCAACTGCGCCCTAACGGGCAGTACGGGCAAAAAACATAACTCACTGACACTGCGGGAGGTTGCTATACATATCACTAGAAATATATAAAACTATGTGTGTTCATGTGGCACACCGATAAACTAGCGTTTACTTCCACGAGCGAAAAACAAGATGCCATTTCGCCGCTATATCCGACTCTCTGCGGCATACTCCACTCCATCTTTCATAACGAAGGAACAATCCCTCAACGCATCTGGATCTTCTAATAAATACCTTTTCCATCCGGCGCTGTCAGCCGATTTACCTGGTTCGCGTGTGCCAACAATGTCGTTGAAAGATTTATGTACTCATTATAAAGTTCTTTGTAGTCAAAAAACTGTGGATGTACATGTCCGTCTATCATACCTGTAGTTACCGTCATCGAGGAGAGGTCGATGAGTAATGTCCCCTCCGGTTCAGGAAGATTATGCCCAACCTCTCGTATAATATTACCCTCAATAAGTATTTCGGCATTTTCTTCTAATTTCGCCTTGATACCGTCATATAATTTCCCACTTTTGATTTTCTGAACATTTTTGTCTCCCCTATGCTTTAGTTAGCTTGAAGCCTGGTGTTGTAAGAAATGTAACTGTTATCAACACGGCAATGGAGATAGGAACAGCTACAAGAGCGCTGTCTAGTGTCGATATCCTGTTCTTGAGAAACAGTTCCCATATCAGTGTTGAGGCTCCGCCTGCTATAATGGATGAAAGGCCGGCAGCGCGCGTGACGCGCGGCCAGCAGAGCGCCGCGACAAGCGCGGGAGTGATAGCCGCCCCGTATATTGTGTAGGCATACATAATTATTCCGAGAATATCTCTAAATGTAGTGATCAATATATAAGAAAATATTCCGCAGACGACGATCAATATCCTGATAGTCCTCAGTTTCTTTTCCTCAGAGCATCCTTTCATAACATATGGTTCCAGAACGTCATGCGTAAGGTTGGTGCCTGCCGATAAAAGAAAAGAGTCGCCAGTCGTAATCATGAAGGAGACCGCAGCTGCAAGCACGCAGCCGCCCAGGAAGAAGGGCATCCTGTGCATAGCCACCGCAAGTAACGCTGTGTCAGGTTTTATATCTGGCAGGAACGGAATCGCGTTCATCGCAATGAACACCGTCATGCACGAAAGCATCGTACTGATGATGATGAACAGAAACGCAGACCTGGTTGCGGTTTTTTTATCTTTTGCGGCTGCAAACCGAATAAAAAGATTCTGGTCGCCCATTGCCAGGAAGAGCGTTGCCACACCGTAACCTATAGTATCTATGAATTTGTCTCCGCTCGAAAAACTCAGATGATTTGCAGGGATTTGGGCTATCAGCCCTTCAAAGCCGCCTGTCTGAGATAGCAACACAGGAACCGCGGCACCCATGGATACGAATATAAAGATAGCGCTTACCGCGTCGGTGTAGGCAACTGACGTTAGACCTCCAGTGACGGAGAGTAATATTATGACTATGGCGGCAAGCAGCGTTCCGCTCTCGACAGATAGCCCCGTTGTGAGGTTCAGTACGTATCCCGCGCCCTTAAATTGGTATGAACAGATGCCGATGTAGGCAAGCACTATAAAGATGGTCGCAAGCACCGCGGCCGCATCTCCATACTTTTCGCGGAAAAGTTCGGGGATAGTGATATTCTTGTTTTCTCTTATCCTGCCGGCAAGAAAAAGAACCAATATTATGGCGACAGGGGTGGCCAGTTCATAAATGAGGCCGGCCCACGGACCTCTAGAGTAGACGAGGTTCGCGGTCCCGGTTATGCCCCCTCCGCCGTACCATGTTGCGATCAAAGTTCCGACTACGACCCACAGCGGCAGTCTGCGCCCGCATGTTACAAATTCTTCATTATTCTTGACCTGGGTCTTTGCGATATACAGCCCATAACATAACACTACCACGATATAAGCCATAATAAACCAAAAATATGCTGTAAGTTCCATGTCCATCATCCTCCTTGATAGCGGGCTTTTTCCTGTGCTTTGTATTAGCTGACAATTCTTGTATCTAATTCGAGGATCAGCTCTTCGTCTGTTGGGATTAGGTTGTCAAAGACAAGTTCGTTGTTTATGAGCATAGACGGGAGATTCTTCACGCCAAGTCTGCTGACTCTTTTTATACCGGCGAGGCTTTTTATCAATGTTTCCCTATAGGTAAGTTTGCCTTTATAACGGTCTTTCACTCTAAAGAGCGATTCCATCATGTACTGACATGGGGCGCACCCTTCAGAATCAAGTGTGACCACTTCAACAAATAGTTTTCCGTCTTCGATTTCAACGTCCGCGAATCCCTCCGCCTCTGTATCACATGAGGCAAGCGCCTCTTCTAGCGATAAGAAACCGCTGTCTGACGCTGCCTCTTCGTGTAGTACGGCAAATCGGCCGACTGCCTCAAGGTTGCGTTCCGGTGTATCAAATGGAAGATCACATCCAGGTGAAAGGATAAAACCGCTGCGCCCGCCATCCTCTATGCACTTCCTGGCGTCGTCTACGCATTCTTTCGGGCTGCCGAAGAGCAGCGTCGTCGTAAGGTGCATGTTGCCCTCTATTGCAACATTGTATTTTGCCGAAAGCTCTCTCGCAGCAGCAATGCTCACCTGCTCGTCAAAGGCTATGCCGTCTGGAGCGCATTGCATCATCAGCTCTATATTTTTTGTTGCGTCTCCGCAGCAAAAGAGCGTCACAAATTTTCCACGGGACTTCGCCTCTCCTATCGCAGGAGCAACGGTATTGGTCACATATTTTTTAAAATGGCGCGGAGATATCTGGCTCGTCATCGGATCTACCAGCGCTATAACGTCCGCTCCCGCCTCCGCGTACCATGCGACCATTTTCTTCACAACATCCGCACAATATTCGAGGACCCGTTGTGCTCTCTCCGGAGCTTCTATCATGTCCGTAAGAAAGCTTGCACCAGAAAGATGCAGCGCCAGCGTGAAAGGACCGCAAATCAGGCCAAAGATGGCAGTATCTGCTCCCAACGTCTCTTTCAATACCGCAGTCGTCCGAAGCGCGTCCCTGATGCGCCCGAGTTCCTTTGTAAAAACAGGGAGCTCTTCTATATTTTTTGTTTCAAGCACATGCGAAGCCACCGCTGGAGGATTGTTTTTAGACCACTTCAAAGAACACCCCAGCGCTTCCGCCTCTATTTGCAAATCAAATACAGAGCAGACGCCGTCTGCAAGATATCTTTGCGCGGCAGCCGTCACACCGCGCACCATATTCTCGGGAGAGAGAAGGTATTCCGTTGCGTCCATCTCAAGCAGCTTCGCGCAGTGAACTCCGGTAAACGGCACCCACGGCGCACGCTCCACCTCTTCGCAGCGCAGTGATTTAAAGACGAGCTCTTTTCCATTCTGTTTTTTTGTTTTATCTGTCATGGCTATCACCATCACGCCATGTTCATCAGTTTTTTGGCGACAATTACAGCTTCGCTGGCATTTGCTGAATAATTTGCGCCAATTTGGTCGGCAAAAGGCTGAGAGGTAGGAGCTCCACCTATCATTATTGCCACATGAGCGCCTAGCCCCTCTTCGACAACACTGTCGATAACATCTTTCATGGTGGACATAGTGGTGGTGAGCATCGCAGAGATGGCAAGGATGTCAGGAGAGTATTCCCTGATTTTTTCTATGATCTCTTTCACCGGTTTATCTACCCCCATGTGAAGCACTTCAAATCCCGCGCCCTCAAGCATCATCCCTACAAGTTTGATGCCGATGTCATGAAGGTCTCCCTCTACTGTCACCGTGAGTATCTTTCCGGTTTTTCGCACACCGCCGGCGGCAAGGTCCTCTTTTATTATTTCAATGCCGGCCTGTAACGCTTTGGCCGAAACCAGCACCTCAGGAACAAACATCTCTCCGTCACGAAAAAGCGCTCCTACCTCATTCATACCCTTTATCAACCCGTCGTTAAGTATCGCCGAAGCATTTATTCCGCTCGCGCTGGCCGAGGCGACATTTTCTTTTGTTTTGGAAACATTGCCGTCAAGCACAGATTCTGCGATAGCCGCCAGTATTTCATTTACCATAATAGAGTACCCCCCTTATCCAATATTTCGGCGTTAGATTATCTCAAATTTTTCCTGCAACAGATGGTCCGCCGTATTCAGGCAATCCTCTGGGACACCGAAAGCAACGGCCGCAGAGCGTATTTCCGCGAGAGTTTGTTTCTCTATTTGAGGCAGGACGTATTTCTCAGCGTTTTTCTTGAGAAACTTTGTCACTTGCGCGTCAAATTCTTTTTCTTGATCCGTCGCGTAGCGCAATCCTATCTGGGGGATATAGAGCGATTTTTTGAAGTTGCCAAGAGTATGGTCACAGGTGAGATAGTTTCCTCCCTGTCCCGTCGCCATCGTGAGTTCAACCGCCAGTGTGTCGTCGGTGACTGTGATGTCTTTATCGAGATAGGACATCCTGCGGAAAAGTTCCACATCCACGGCAAATTTCTTTGGAGACATCGAGTTAAAACTATCCTGACAGCCGGCTGTGTGCAGAAGAAAATCCAGCCCCTCGTAAAAGCAGGTAGACATTGTCATCATTGATTCAAAAGCTGACTGCATACTGGGGTATGCCGCGTCAGTAATTGCTGCGGGCCCCCTGCTTGGAAGGTTGTAAAATTTAGCGAGCTTCGCGGCGTAGCGTATGCCTACGCACATCTCCGGCGCCCCAAAAATTGCGCGGCTCGTCTTCATGTCTGCACCACTCACTGGAATACCATATATGGCGGGGGCGCCTTCTTCTATCATCTGAGCGAGTGCGATCCCGGAAAGTATCTCCGCGTTTCCTACAGCAATTGCACCGGCAAGTGTTACAGGACCTGTCAGGCCAGTGATAACGCCCGATGTGAACGAGAATGGCTGGCGGTACTCGGCGAGTACGCGGATCACATCTACAGTTCTTGCGTCCATCTGCAGCGGAGAGAGGCTGTCCACAAGATAGACTGTTTTGGGGCTCTTTTTGAACTCCTCTTTGCCTCCAAAGAGTGCCGCGGCCATCTCCATCATCGTCCGCGTTTCTTTCTCTCCTCCAGCTGGGCAGAATAGCACCTTTTCCGATCCGCGCAGCAGTGTATACCACATCAACAGAGTGACGACAGAAGCCTCGTATTCATTTGGCTGGCAAAGGATGCCGCCATTGACATTAAAATCGTCAAGCGACTCTATCTGTTTAAAAAAATACACAAAATCTTTGAGCGTAGAATATCTGGTGCTGCCGTCGAAATCCTGTACATAGGGCGCTCCATAAGCGGGGATGGCGTAATGCGCGCCGCTTCCCATATCCACATTGTATTTCGGGTTGCGCGCCTCTATTGTAAATCTGGCAGGCGCTTTTTCCACGTATTTCATCAGTGTCTTTTCATCTATTTTGACGATATCACCATCAACGGCCGCGCCGTGTTTTCTAAATATGGCAAGCGCCTCAGGGCTCGGATAACGGATGCCTTCTTTCTCAAGCAACTGTATAGAGGCTTCGTGAATCTTCTGTAATTTTTCATCAAAAGTCATTTTGCTCACTCCTTCGATTGAGTATTAAATTTCGTCAGGATCGAAAATTAAGAATAAGAGGTCTAGAAGGGAATCATTGATGAGGTACGAACCAATGATCCCCTCTTTAGTTGAGGCAGCCCTTGGATTTGCGAGAGGTGGTTTAGGGCTTTAGGCAGCTTCAGCCGCCATTGCTTTTTCTTTTGCGGCTTTCTGTTCTTTGAGCAGGGCTCGTTTTTCGCGCGTCACATACTGCCATACGAGCGATGTTACAAGGCCGGTCACGCTAAGTCCAATAAGTATGCTAAAAAATATCTTATAACCAGCGGCTCCGGGGTTTGAATCAAGGCAGATACCGGCAATTATCGGCATGATCATTTCGGTGCTGTAGCCAAGAGGAGTGATGATAGCCGTCGCGGCTCCCGTTGTTGAGAGCGGGTAATCGCCTTCTTCCAAGATTGCGAAATGGAGAGACTGGATACCGTACATAGAAGCATATATTGCGGCGCAGAATACAAGGAGCAAGTAAATGACGGAGGGCTTGCCAGGCATCACTACAAGTGAGACCAGACCTATTGTCATTATAATAAAGAGCACCGTCAGCATCTTCGATGAGCCGACCTTGTCTGCTATCACACCGGTCGCAAAACATCCTACAGGGCGGCAATATTGAGAAAAATATCCCATCGCTGCGGCAAATACCGCCGAGGCTCCGAATACGAGCGTGGCATAAGGTGTAATATAAAAATAGCTGATGATGGTTGAGTACGAAGTGAAAATAATGATAGTGCAAAGCCATGTCGTAGGCATCTTCGCAACTTTCATGAAAGCTTTTTTGTCAAAAACTTTTTTCGAAAGCTCCACCTTTTCTCCCTCGCGCACCTCGGGATCTTTGTACATTTTATAGACAAGAAGCCCCAGCAACAGACAAATTGTGGAATAGACCGTTATGACGGCTGAGAGTGCTGTCTTGTCGCTGAATTTTCCGGCAAGATATCCGAAAAGAGAAAGAATCAGTGCTGACTGCACCATATTGACAACTCCACGGCCACCTTCGAAGAGGCCAAACGCCCTTCCCTGTTCGTCCGAATTGGCGAGAGAACGGATAGCCTTAACAAGCGCACTCCAAAAGGTTACGATGGAGGTAATACCAAGGGCGAGATGTATCCCAAGAACGACGGGGTAGGGCGGATATGTCAGCAGAACAAAGCCCAACAGCCCTGTCGTTACCAAAGAGATAGTCAGCAGATAACGCGTAGGCCACCGGTCGGCAAAGAACCCTCCGCACATATAGCCTATAATGGCTGTTCCGCCGAAGGCGCTTCCAAGAGCACCCATCTGGGTATTGGTGATGTTAAAAAGTTTTACAAAAGCATCATAGTAGTAATATCTGAAATACGGAAGCGCGTAAATCAACGCTCCAGAAACGATAAGTATCAGCAATGTGGGCATATTTCTTTTTAGGCTGCTGCCAGTTGCAGAAGTTGTGCCGACCATCAGTAACATCCTCCTTTTATTTTTTTGAGGATTCGGTTACACTATATTTCGGTGGTTTGAGCATTGTCCCAAAGGCGCATGTTGTAATTTTTTAAATAGAGAAAGTTCCCAGGCTCTCTCCCGTTACGACATGAGCCTCCACCTTTATAGTATCGCTCCTCATGATTTAATACTTTTTCTGCGCGACGCTTCTGTTTTTACATACATTTCAGAAGATGGTCGCATAAATTCTTTGATGTATGCGTTAGCACGCGGCATCCGTCCTTAGTAACCAGGATATCGTCTTCAACACGCACACCGCCTATACCTTCCAGATATATGCCAGGCTCTATGGTAAAAGTCATTCCCTCTTCCAGGATAAGATCATTGACTGGCGTTATATACGGTTCTTCGTGAACGCTGAGGCCCAAACCATGTCCCGTCCTATGCAGAAAATATTCTCCATAGCCTGCGTCGGTTATATATTTTCTTGCGGCTTCGTCTATCGTTTTCGCGGCGACGCCAGGCTGCACAGCAGCGATAGCCGCCAGATTCGCGTTTTTAGCGATGTTGTATATCTTTTCCAGTTCATGATTACCTATGTGTCCCAAGAAAAAGCATCTCGTGATATCGGACCAGTAGTGCTCATAATAGGCGCAGAAGTCGATAAGGATGATATCTCCTTCTTTAAAAGTATAATCTCCAGATACCCCGTGCGGATTAGCCGAATTCTCGGCTCCGAGTACCAGAATTATGAATTCGTCTGTGATGACGCCGGGGATCTTTGCCATATATGTATAGAGCATGAGATTAAGTTCCTTCTCGGTCATGCCTACCGTCACTTTATCAGAAATATATACCAGGGCGTCATCGACGATGTCTGCCGCACGCTGCATGATGCGGATCTCGTCTTCATCTTTATACATACGCAGCCTGGCGACCACATCGCCTATATCTGCGACGCCGTTACATACTTCCTTTAAAATTTCACCTAAAGCCATTGAGTAATATTTAGTCTCAACAGCTAGTTTCGTACATTCCCCAACAGCCCTTTTAATGCTCTCTTTCGGGCCGTCAGCGTCACTATAGACAATTTCCTGCACCCGGCCTTTCATACACCCCTTATCAACTCCCGGATTGACCATAATACGCTTTTCAGTCGTGGCATCCAGGACGAGGCCGTAGAACCTTTCGTAAGGCGTGACATGCACCCCTGTAAAATAGTTGATCGACATCGGATCTCCGAGCAGAGCCTTTTCAAAACCAGCTTTTTGAAGAGCTTCATACGCCTTTTTACAACGGTTTTCAAATACGTTCATCAAACACACTCCTTCTGTTCATGATAAATGAGAAATAGAAACGGACGTCATTAACTTTGACCATATCTCACCTTCTGTCTCATTAAAATTAAACTTCAGATGTTTCGGAGGTTTTATTTTCTACACTGAAATCATAGTAACGTACTATATACTTTTTCTGTTTTTTGAACGACCAGTGTTCATCTTTGATGCAAGAAAAAATGTGGTGGAGATTCTTCTCTTCAATGGCATCTATAAGCTTGTCATGCTGATCGCAACATACAAGCTCCCAGTCTATAGAATGCACTATATTTGTGGGGCAGTAAAACAAACGGGACCATGTATTTGACCACAAGGTCTGTATGTAACTATTTTCTGAGAGGCTCAGGTAAAGCAGATGAAATGTTTTGTTGAGCGCTCTGCCGTTGTCGAACTCCTTTGTATAAGCGCACTCTCTTATCTGTTCGTTGATCTCCCGCATTACTTTCTGGTGTTCCTTAGTCAGATTAAATACTGCAGTTTCCAGCGCGCGGCATTCAAGAGTGGCTATCATGTCATAATAATTTTCTATATCTTTCAGATAGAATTCCCGAAGGACTATCCCCTTGCGCGGCAGAATGTTTACCATTCCTTCACACTCCAACTGGAGCAGTGCATCCCGCAGCGGAGTAATACTGATTCCCAGTTCCGAGCTCAGCTCTCTCAGGTTCAGCGTATCGCCCGGACGAATCCGGTGAGAGCCTATCTCTTTTTTCAGATAGTCGCATACCTGTTCTCTGAGTGGTTTTGTATAGAACTTAGGCGCCATGATATTCACAAAATCACCTTCGCATTCTTCAGCGTTAGAGATATTTTTTCTTCAACATCTGATATCTGATATCTGATACAACAGATATCAGATGTTGAAGTTTTAAAAGATTCTATCATAATAATCCCCATATTGCAATGATTAAATATTTTTTTAAATAATTTGACATAACTTTAATCGATGGATAAAAATTGAGGGCTCAGCTTATCACGCTGAGCCCTCAATTTGTTACTTTTGATTTTCTTCTGTTATATTTTCTCGCCGCCACAAACATTCTTCCCGTCGGGGACACTCGTGACACATCGACCCCACATGGTTTGCTGAATAGTGCGGCCCTAGGCCTATCAACGATGAATTTGAGATATGCGGTATCAAAAAGGAAGCGTCGTTAATACTCAGACCTAGCTTTTCGCCGTATCCAAGCCTGTACAGATCGCGCTGTCCGCAAACCTCCCAGCCCGCGACAGAACCAGGCTGCATTGATGGCCCTACGCCCCAGCCCTTCTCGGAAGCCGCGTCTGCCACATAGTTTCTCATCGCCGTGGATACGTCGGATAGAGCCAACACACCAAAAAGATCAAGATAATACATCATAAGACAATCTCCAGATTCTCCATATTTATTCATCAGAGAGATAAGGGGAGTTCCCACGGTGCAGAGCGCTACAGCAATCTCTTTAGCGGGGAGCAGATAACCGGCGCGGGGGCCCACATGTAAAATTTCCGCGCTGCCTCCAGGAAGAGAGAGGGTTATATTTTCCGCGTCACTTTCATTTTCCAATTTTTGATATATTTCGACGACATACCGCATCTCCAAGCACTTTAATCCCTCTAAATACGCTCTGTCTGCCGCCTCTATCATTTCGGAAGACGGGGACTTTCTACGGCGACTTTTCTGAGACCTCGCAAACATTGCCTGGGGGGTAAAAGTGATTTCATCAAGTGTGAGTATTTTCATTGCTATAGGCTCCTTTTATTTTGCGTTCCATTAGCTTCTTCCTCTATATTTTCTCTGCGCCATAGGCATTCCCTATACCTTAGGCATTCAGAGCATAGCGAACCTACATGATTTGACAAGTAGTGAGGACCGAGCCCTACTATGAAGGAGTTTGAGATGTGGGGAATCAAAAAGGAGGCTGCGTTGATTGTCAATCCTATATTTTCGCCATGTCCAAGGCTATAAAGCTCACGCTGCCCTTCAACTCCCCATCCGGCAGCTGAACCTGGTTTCATAGACGGACCAACCCCCCATCCCTTTGAAGCAGCTATATCTTCCACATACTTTCTCATGGCGGCTGCAAGTTCATTCAAGGCAAGTATGCCGAAAAGGTCAATGTAATACATCATAAGACAATCATTCGCCTTGGCATATTTCTGCAAGAGCAAAACCAGCGGCGCACCTACAGTACATAGTACCACGGCAATCTCTTTAGCCGGAATCATATACCCTACGCTACGACCTAGATGCACTTGTTTTGTGAGCCGCTCAGAAATATACAGTTCAATATTTTCATTTGCGCTGCTGCACTCCACTGTTGGGTAGATCTCTATGGCCGACCGCATTGCAACACATTTTACGCCCTCTGCATACGCCCTTTCCGCAGCGTCTGTCATTTCCCGTGAGACGGATCTTTTTCGTTTATCTTCCGGATATCTTGAAAACATATCGGACGCGGTAAAATGTATCGTATCCAGCGTTATAGTCTCCACGACAGCATCCTCTCCTCAGAACAGCATGTTTTTTACAAACAATTCCTGAAAACTTTTATGCGTGGCCAGTTCTATATGCGTCGCCATTTCGCTGATCTCGCAACAGCGTTTTAATCCTTGCGGGTAACATAGAAGTTTCATGGCGCCCAATCCGGAGCTGTTACCTATTGGATGAATTTTCTTATCCGATATCATTGGCAGCATCCCGACAGTTTGCGCATTGTGAATATTAATATAATTACCAAAGGCGCCAGCCATATATATTTTTTCAACTTCTTTTAGATCTTTTCCCGCCTCCTGCAGCATGATTTCTATCCCCGTAGCTATTGCGCTCTTGGCAAGCTGTATCTCACGAATATCCTTCTGAGTTATATAAATTGGATCCGTGGTATTTGTCAGCAGGAATCTCTTGTTCCTTCTATCCATCCTATGATATAAAGACCCTTGAGATAATGAAGCGAACTTACCATTTGTTTCGATTATTTTTTCATTTATCATCAAAGCGATAGCGTCAACAAGGCCAGAGCCACATATTCCCTTCGGGGGCCTGTTGCCTATTATAGTACAATCCACCTCTTCGTTGATAATTGCCACAGTATCTATTGCACCGGACGAAGCACGCATTCCCTGAGAGATCTTAGCCCCTTCAAGGGCCGGCCCTGCCGCCGCCGAGCAACACAATAAATAGGAGCTGTTGCCAAGCGCCATTTCATTATTGGTACCTATGTCTATCAACAAAGACAGCTTCTCGCTTTCCACCATGCCAGAATAGAAGATCCCAGACGTTATGTCACCGCCTACAAACCCGGATATGTTAGGAATAAAACTGACTTTAGCATTCGGGACGACGTTCAGTCCAACGCTAGACGCCTTTATCTCGTTGAGGCTGATAAAAGGTGGGCGAAATGGCGCTCTACCTATGCTTTGGGGGTCCACGGCGGCAAAGATATGCTCCATGGTTGTATTGCCAGAAACTATGATTTGAGACAGATTTACAGGTTGGGCGCCGTTCTTTTCCAGCAGATTCCTTATCATGTCATTAACAGTATGTATTAGTTTCTTATTAAGGACAACAAGGCCTTCTGGATTGTCAACTATGTAACTTATTCTTGATATTACATCATCGCCATACATTGTTTGAGGATTCACCGCGGAAGTTACCGCAAGAACAGCAGCGCGCACTGTATCTATGAGGTAGGCTACAAGTGTGGTAGTGCCAATATCAAGCGCAACGCCAAGATTAGCGTGGGAGAACGCTGCCTCCACAACCATCTCCGTTCCGCAGCCTAACCCGTGGAGTATCTGCATGGACTCATCCGCTCTATCAACCAACGCTACAGTCATCCCGGCTTCTGGTTTTATCTGACATGCAAGGCGAATATTATTTTTTCTCTCATCGGCTGTCAGAATCCTCATTTCAGTTTCGGTATAAGGTTGGGATGTACCACCTACAGCCATCCTGCATTTTCCGCAGATGCCTTTGCCGCCGCATGGGTGTGATATATCCACACCCGCCCTGCATGCGAGTGCATGAAGATCCTTTTCGCCGCAGAGCTCCACATTCATGTTTTGTTCGCAAAAACGGACGCTGCCTGAAGAGTTCTGCAATAGGCGTCAGCTCCTTCAATAATAGTTACTGTTCTGTAACAGTAAAATATATATGAGTGCATAAATGCACTTTGCGCGCACCACCGGCTATCCTTACATCTTCATCTTCCCGTTGATAGCTGATCAACGGGATCTTTGCCCCAGCGTTTTTCGCACGTTCTGTAAGCCACGGACAAACGTCGTTGATAACGCAAAGGACAGCCTCTTCGAGTACTTCAAAATCCCGTATCTCCATCGGTAAATGGGCTCGATACCCTCCGGCCTGCAGTGGCGCGATGAGTACCGCATATCGCAAATAGAATGTGCCGACAGCCGCTCCGACCGCGCCAGCCACTTCAGCGTCGGTAGGTAAAATCGACCGTCGAGCGAGCAGCTCCGCGCTTTTTTCTATAAATGCCCACGAAGGCGCTCCGACACCAATAAGATCAGCATTAAGTTTAAGCTGTATGGCCGAAGCTCCATTTAATGCGGGGGAAAGGGCATAGTCTATCAATCGCTCCCCATCCCCTCCTTTAGCGTAGTGGAACAATTCTTTTGAGAGACTCTTCATAAAAACGTTTTTTGCCGCAAGGCGGCTAACTTTTTCACATATTTCACGACAAATATCTTCGGTCGTGTCTCTAGTCTCCGCCATAAGGATGCGGGCTCCAAATTCGGAAGCCCGTCTATCCCATTTACTAATCTTCCCAAGTACAGCAAGGGCATCTGTGGGCGTAAAACCGGCGAATTGTATAAGCCCTCTCTGTTCCATCTCATCAAGCTGCACCATCGCCATATTGAAAAGACGTTCGTTTTCCAACAGTTTATTCACGGGCAGGGGACCATCTTGAAGCATTGAGAGTATGTTTTTTTCAAAAAACGTGACCGCCAAAGCCTCGCTTCCTTTAAAAACGATAAGAGGTTCCTGTTGTATTGAGCGGGTTGACAATTCTTCAAGATACTCGGAGATAACAGGATATTCCGAAGCGGCAGAACAAAGAGATCTTACGCGGCCAGGGCCTATAAGCAGTTCTTGTTTTTTTGAAAACCTTACCCTGCTGTCTCCTCCAAGGCCAAAGGTCAGTATATCAATTGATTTTACGAGAGTCCGGTGCCCTCCTACGGTGATGCCATCTGTCGAAAGCGCAGGCCTTCCATCTTTATTCAGATAGATGATATCTGTCGTAGTGCCGCCGATATCAACCACACAGGATCGGTTTTTGCGCTCTGCGGCACGCGATAGATAACAGGCTCCAAGAGCGCTGGCGGCAGGGCCGGAAAGCACCGTCTCTATTGGATGGACACGCGCCCAGTCCATACTAACGAGAGAGCCGTCTCCACGTACCACCATAATGGGAGCCACGACGCCATATTTGCCGCAAACTTTTGCGACGGAGTTGAGGAGGTCTATGATAATGGGTATCAAGCCAGCATTTAGCGCAACGGTAGTAGCTCTTTTCAGCGCATCCAAATCTGTCGCCAGTTCATGACCGCATGTAACGACAATATCAGGACGGAGGTCACAGACAAGTTCCCTGGCTCGTAATTCATGCGAGGGATTACGGACCGAAAAATAGGCGGAAATTGCCACCGTACTCACATTGTGCAGCTCATCTTTACATATCTTTACAAACGCCTCTTCATCAAAAGCGGCGTTTTCATTACCTTTAGCATCATGACCGCCTTTTACCTGATATACGAAGTCTGTGCCAAATTTTTTCTCAGTTTTATATTTCTCAACGATGTCGTCCGCATACCCTATTAAAATTAGGGCGCTAGAGCGGAGCTTGCCTTCTACTATCGCATTGGTTGCCAATGTAGTGGCGAGATTTACGGCTTGTACCTGTTCTGGGTGGATTTGCTGAAGAATCAGTCGTAATCCGTTTTCAATCGTCATTATTAAATCGTCATGCAGTGTGGGCGTCTTTACTTTAGCAACGACACCTGCCTCGGTATCTTCAAAAAAAACAAGGTCTGTAAAGGTTCCGCCTGCATCGATGCCTAATATGCCTTTTTTGCGCATTGCTTGAGAAACCAAAACACCACTTCCCTACATAAAATATTATTTTCATTATAGCACACCGAAGAAATAAATATTTCAAATGGCTTAAGGATATATTTAAAATATTATTATATCGGTTTGCTCGTTCCCTTTATAGTGGAGCCTATGATGGCAATAATAATCAACAGGCCGCCAATTATCTCATGCAAGGTTGGAAATGTGCCAACTATCGCGGCGCTGAGCAAAAAGACGACGACTATCTCAAATGCGGAGAGTATACTTACTAAAGTAGCCGGGATGCAATTAAATGAAGCATAGAATAGAGCGTATGCAAGCAAAGTGCTCATCACGGCTTGAAGCATGGTCACTGTTAAATAAAAAAAGGTTAAATTGCCGATATCATCCCAGCCTAAAAAAAACGACTTGCAGATGAACAACCCAAACCCACCGAATAAATTGCCATAAAATAAAATTTTGCACTGGTCAACATCTCCTTTTTTGGCCTTTTCCCTTGTTGTAATCACTAGCAGACTGATTCCGGAGACGGACAACAACCCCCAAAGGACGCCAGCAATCGATATTCCAGACCTATTTCCATAACTTTCGCAAGCTACTCCAATATAGACGCCCACAATTACTAATGTGCCAGCTATAAAATCAAGCAGGACCGGCTTTTCATGGGCCGCCCACAGGGAAATAACCATGGTAAACAATGGAAAGGTATAATGTAATATTATTGCTTCCGAAGTTGAAAGGTAAATCAATGACATCGCATACCCCCCTGTGTTGCACATAATTGAAAAGAAGGATACACTCCCATAAAATTTCATATCGTTCCTGAACACAGACACAAGGTCCTCTTTCTTGATGCAATAAAGCCATACTCCGAGAATGGACGCAACAAGTACATTCCTGATGATGAGGACCGAAATGACATGAATATCCGCCGCTACCATCAATTTAGCTATAGGGCTACCGCTTCCCCAGCATAGTGTGGCTAGAATCACAAAAACTACACCCTTAATATATGTCATAACGCTCCCCTGCAGCATCATTAATCAATATAATATTCATACAGCCTACCTGCAGTTTCAAAAGCAAGCTCAAACAAAAAAGCTGTAAAGATACGGATGAAAGCTCAACCGCCATCTTTACAGCCATCGTGAAAACGATTCGGTAGTTATTTTCTGTACGCGCCGTTATTCAGATAGTCAAGCAGCGCTTCTTTTGACATATTGTCTATGCCAAGATATTCGAGCGTGTAGCCCTCATTAAAGAAATTTTTCTTATGCATAGCGCCCGCAAGGATAATCATGGAATCAATAATAGGCGTAGGGACATCATAAGCCTTCCCAAGTTCATGGTAGATTTTGCAGCCAACTGGGACGTCCTCGGTTATATATCTGTGATGGATGCTGTTGGGGCCTGTGTTTGCCTCCGTCGTAGGTTCATCCAGCGGCAGCCACATGTTATCTTTGCCATTTTTGTCAAGCCCCATATACTCCTGCGCCAGAATACTGCGGCGGTTAAAGAACGACTCATACGAATACTTCGGGACGCCGACACCAATAGCTTCAGCAATGGCTATCTCTTCGTTGTAGAACTGATACTGAACTTCGCATATAGCAGGGCAGAGAGCATGCGCATACATAGAGTAGCCGCTTTTATCAAAGCTGCCGAATATTTTTCCCCAGTTCTCCATAGTTGAAACACCAAGGAGAGAGGCTGGAACATGAATGACGGGATTGATGTTGGCAAAGCCAATGTCAAGGACGGTATTGCCTTTTGAAGCGCCGTCTCCATACGTCACCGCATCAATACAGGGCAGAGATTTTGAGGCTTCTACAAAATCCTCCCAATCCGTCATCGGCAGCGTAGCGCCACGAAGCGTTATTGCACGGTATTTCACACCTACATGGGGAAGCATCATACCGCCGACCGTCTCTATGCGCGTTCCGTAGGGAGCGCTGGACCATGCGCCTACAATGACCTTTTTCTGACACCCGGCCTCCCTCATCATCTTGCGCAAGATGAGCGATGCAAAGTTATCTGTAAAAATGCTTATAACCTGTCCGTCTTCAAGATGAGGGATCAACTGACGGAAAAAGTGTTCATGCGCGAAAGCTGGGGCAGCTACAACAATATGTCCAGCGCCCTTTACAGCCTCCGCCATATCGCTTGTCAACATGTCAAATTTAGCATTTCCAGAACGATTGAAACCATAAAGGTTCCTCTGAATACCGTCGAGTTCTATTCCGGTCTTGTCAAGGTGCGCCAGAGTCTTTTCTGCAAATGGCGACATGTCAAAGAGGCGAACCTCCCTGCCGGCCAGTTTCATATCCGCAGCACAAGTTTTTCCAACAGCACCGCCACCCAGTACCGCGATTGGCATATCTTTAAGATAATCCATCTTACTCATTTCAAAAACCTCCATATTCAGTCAATTTATTTAGAAAGAGACAAAAGCTGCTTTGCAACAGTTACGGCTTCATTAGCATCTGACGAATAATTTGCACCGATCTTATCCGCAAACATCGGAGAAAGCGGAGCGCCGCCAACCATTACCGGCATATTATCTGTAAGCCCTTCCTCTTTTAGTGCGTCTATTACATCTTTCATGGTTGCCATAGTGGTGGTAAGCATTGCGGAGAGCCCCAATATTTCCGGCTTGATTTCTTTGACCTTCTCCACGATCTTAGCCGCAGGGACGTCTACACCGATGTTGATAACTTCAAAACCGGCCCCCTCCAACATCATACCGACAAGTTTTATGCCTATATCGTGCAGGTCACCCTCTACGGTAACCATCAGTATCTTCGCGGAAGCCTCTGCTCCAGAGGCTAAAAGAAGCGGCTTTATAAGCGCCACGCCAGCCTGCATCGCCTTTGCGGAAACCAAGACCTCAGGGACAAACATCTCCCCCTCTTTAAAAAGGACGCTGACCTCATCCATACCGGAAAGCAGACCCTTGTTTAATATTTCCTGCGCAGGGATCCCTTCGTCGATCGCTTTTTGCACATTAGTCGTTACCACACTTACAGAACCATCGACCAGCGCCTCTGCTATAGTCTCAAATAGTTGACTCATTTTTATTCTCCTTCTCTAAAATGTGATGTATTTGTTTTAATATTTGGTGCGTCAATCGATCAGTTTTCTCCACTTACTTTCATGCTCTTCAAGAATCTGCAGCATTGACGGGTCGATTTCTGGATTGACAGGAGCCTCTATCAGCTCCAGTGTTTTATCCTTTATCTTTTTACTAAATGCATCCGCCGCAATTTCGCCAGTGAGGCTTCTGTCAAATATTTTTGAATACCAGACTGATTTAAAATTCTCAAGAGTTGAATCTTCTTCAAGATAGTGTCCTCTCGGGCCGACCTTTTTAATCGTCTCAAAGAGGAACGCCTCGTCAGAACAATCTATCCCGCCTTGATAGACCCGCAACATATCCAATACTTCATTTGTATACACATATAATTCCGGGGATATCGCTGAGGCATGGTTCATAACACCAAAGTCATGAACGATATCGGCGCCGGTAAGCGCGGTAGAAAGAAGAGCCATCGTAACCTCTGAGGCGGCCTGCATATCAAGATTCTGAGAATCTGTGCATCCGGCTGTGCCAAAGAACGGTATATTGTAATAATCTGCCATCTCAGCTGAGGCGGCTATTCCAAAATGGAACTCCGGCGCGCCGTATGAACCCGTCGTTGTTTTCATGTCCAGAATCGTCGGCATACTGCCTGCAATAAACGCAGCGCCAGGATACGCCAACTGCTGGATCACAAGACCAGAAAGAATTTCCGCAAAATTTTGAGCAAGAGCAGCCGCGAGAAAAATCGGGGAGGTGCCGCCACGCATCGAATATGGCATGTAGACGCAAGGCACGCCGGCCTCAGAACACATCATCAGCTTTTTGAGACTGTCCCCGCTGTGATTAAAAGGAGGGACTGGTTCGCAATATCCAAAGATAAACGGCTTTTCTCTAAGTCCCTGGGCTCCGCCCTTTATATCCCTCGCCAAATCAATGATGTCTCTATACGTAGGGGCATAGTCCGGGCTGAAATACATGGGCTTCGTGGTATATTTCAGCGTATTGGAGAAATTCATACGACCGGCTATAGTGGGAGGGCAGTCTGATATCAGACCATTACTCGCAAGGTAATTTACATTTGGAAGCGCATCAGCCACCTTGGCTACGTGGGAGGAGGTCTCCATTGTATGACTGGTGATTTTGCTGGTCACAGGGTCTACATATGACAGGCTGCTGGTGGACCCGCCAAAGTATTTATTCACTTTATTAACATCCATAGCCAGCTCGCCGTTGACGGTATATAGTTTAAATCCTGATGGGACGCTTTTAAGCGCTTTGTCCACCATACAGCTCGGTATGGAAATATATCCTTTTCCAATTTCCGTTGCCCCGTTGTCAAGAAGTAAAGAACGAACAGTATCGTCTCCGATTATCATCCCCACTTCTTCCATGATCCGCCGTGCATACGAATCTATTTTCTGACATTTTTCATTGTTGAGAATGCGGAGCTTATATTCTGGTGAAATATAATGTTTCACACTCTCTCTTTTCATCTTCCTCATCTGTATCTCCTCCTGGTATTTTTCCCGCTAACTGATTAAATCAAGCCCGCTTAGTATCTCGGACGCTTTATCAAAGTGCTCCATTTCCATTACCTTTTCATAGAATTCCTGTGTTTTCTTTTCACCTAACACCGGAATGACGAATCGTTCGTATTTTTCTTTTATTGCGGCATCATCAAAGGGTTTGTAGTTATAATCCCCTTCCGGCTGCATCGCGTCACTTTCATAGATGCTGCCGTCAGCCATAGTTATCACAAGGCGTGTTTTAGTGGTTGTGGGGAACAGCGCTTGCAGCTCAGGGTCATGTTCGACCTTCATCTTTGACATCAAAGCGAGGATTTTTTCATTTTTAAATTCATTCAGGACCTGACGGGGGCCAACCTGACCATAAACGAGATAGGAGGCGATCGGGAAACCTATATTGTACTGCGCGTTCTCTGTATTGGAGGGTTCCGAATAGGGGAGCCTGATTGCCTCCATAAACGAACATATTTTGATTTCTGTAATATCGTCGGTATTTAGATGATATTTATCCATCAAATCTTTTGCCGCATAAGCGCCGGCATGCGTCCAACGACAGGCGCAGAATGGCTTAAAATAATTCTGTTCAGCACGATATTTATTTCCGAGAGTATCTATTTCTTCTTCGGCCTCTTTAAATGTAAAAAGAGGAGGGATTCCTGTGTGCCCGTTTTCCGCCATCAAAGCGGAGACGGTTCCCGACATGCTGCCCCACGCTATCGCATCTTTCAACATGTTGGGATAATCTACACCACGCATCATAGGAGAGTACGCGCCCCATCCTTCTGCGATCCCCAATCCCTGGAAGAAAGTCTCAATATCATATTTTTTAATATTGCAATGCGCGGCAACGATCCCCAACCCGCTCCATGAACCAGTAGAGTGATAATCGGGACGCAATTTATGGGCAAGCACCGACGCTCTTATTCCGATTTCGTAAGCGACAAGAAGAGCGTCCAAGAAACGTTCGCCTGAAAGCTGCATCTCTTCTGCCATTGCAAATACGGCCGGAAGAATCGACGCGCTGCAATGGCCTTTTGTGGGCCTGTTGCCGTCATCGCAATCCAAAGCGTTCGCAGACGCTCCGTTAGCAAACGAAGCCCCTATCATAGAAAGCTGCTGCTCCTGTCCAAGCACCGTACATTTTCCAATCGCGTACTGCTGATTTACTACGCCGCGCGTGATACGGCTAACAGGTGCTTCCGTACCGGCAATAATAGCGCCGAAAGTGTCAAGCACTATCCTTTTTAACATGATCTGCACACTCTTGGGAGCCTTGGAATAACGCTCATTCAAAACATATTCATATAGTTTTTCACTGTGTCCGTTGAGATATTCTTTCATTGATATAAATAGCACCCCTTAAAAAGCCCGCGGTGATAGCATGGCTTTTTAGTTATAAATATTGAATTTTTATAGATAAGGGAAGGCGCATACATATAGGTAAAACATCGTGGGGGGATAACTCTATAAATTTGGCGGTAGTTGCATTTGGATTGACAATTTGTCAATAAATATTTTATGCACTACCGCCGTATAGAAAATATTATTTCAATGAATCTTCCAACGCCTTGATTGTCCTCTGATAAAAATCTTTACCAAGTTCTTTTTCCATTTTAGGTAGAACATATTTCTTTATTTTTTCTTGGAAAGCTTTTTTTTCTACAGATGTAAGTTCAATAACTTTAACGCCATGTTTTTGTAATTTCTTTTCATAACTTCTCATTATCGGTTCTGCATCTAAAAATTTCTTAGCTTCTATCTTTCTAGCTTCCTCTGAGATTACCTTCTGATTTTTCTTCGATAATTTATCATAAGATTCCTGACTCACGCAAATAAACCATGGCTCGTAATTCGTATCAGCAGCAACCCAATATTTAACTATATCTCTACTATTCATATAGATTGTTTGAGCGCCCTGTGTTGCAATACCGTCTATAACTTTCGTCTGTAAAGCAGTAAAAACTTCACTTGATGGCAAGGGCGTTGTCATATATCCAAAACCTTCCCACATCCACGAAAACATCTTCTGCGACGGTACCCGAAGTTTCTGTTTATGTTTTGCATTAGGATTCTTTACATCTTTGGGTAATTGGACAAAAGCAGCCCCAGCCAAATATTGGGCATAGGATCCTAGAAGCTTAACACCCAACGGGTCACATAATTCTTGTAAAAGATTCATAAAAGGAGAACCTACATGATAAACTTTTTCAACTTCTTTATAGCTACCTGTATATCCTGGGAAATTATAAATCTCCAATCTTTTATCTAGGGTGGTATTCATCCAGGCGCACTGCATATCCACTGTGCCGAGCCCCATCCGCTCAAAGACCGCCTCTGCTGACCCCAGTTGCCCCGCAGGATATATTTCGACAATAACTTCTCCCTGTGTTTTTTCTTTAACATTTTTTGCAAATTCAAGCATATTAGCATGTATATCATCTGTAACGGGACGATTGTGAGCAAGTTTCCACTTCACACTAGCGGCATTGCTTGGCGAAACAACGACCATCATAAACATAAACACGGTTATCAACATAGCTAATTTCTTCAACATTGTTATTCCTCCTGAGTATAATTTATTTTCTTATATTAAATACTTACATCAGACCAAGAAGTTTAGGCAAAAAGAGAGATACTTCCGGGATATAAGTAGTCAAAATAAGGACCGGCACGTAGCCTATGACAAGAAAAATCATCACTGGCTTTAACACTTCCGTGAATTGAGCTTTTCCCACCCGAATACCCAAGAATAACGCACTGGCATACGGTGGGGTAACAACTCCCATTGCCAGATTAACTCCAACAATAGCTCCAAAATGAACCGGCGAAATCCCTAGATTCATAATGGCTGGCAATAAGAGCGGGACTGCTAAGAGCACACTGACTGCATCAGTAACAAGCATACCCAAGACAAGAAAGAGGATATTGATTAAGAATAGAATGACGTATACGTTACTCGAAAAGTTAAGTATCGCTGCTGATACTGCTTGTGGAACTCCTAGCAATGTGAGGGTTTGCCCTAAAATTAAGCACACCATTATCATCAACATTATTGATGCCACTGCCATTCCAGAATCCATAGCGGATTCAATAAAGTTCGATTTTTTGAGCCCTTTATAGACGAAAAATCCAACAATAAGCGCATATATAACCGAGACAGCGGCAGCCTCCGTTGTAGTCATGACGCCACCATAGATTCCACCAAGGATTATCACTGGAAACATCAAGGCAGGGATTGCTTTAACTGTTCTTTTCTTTACTTCACTCCTTCGCGCTTCGCCGCTCAATTTTGCCTCTAATGTCAGGTCGAATTTCTTTACCATAATGATATTCATTATAGAAAAATTGATAGCCACTACTACGCCCGGTATAAACGTAGCAACAAAACACGCCAAAATTGAGGTTTCAGAAATCCAGCCATATAAAATCATCGTTATACTAGGCGGAATCAGAAGACCTAAAATAGAGCTTATCGTGACCAATCCTGTTGCATATCCTCGCGGATAACCTTCTTCTTCCATTCGTGGGATCATAATAGGACCAACTGCAGCAATTCCAGTAAGAGCACTACCGGATATAGCTCCTAATACCGCGCATGTTACAATAGAAACAACTCCCAAACCACCTCTAATACGCCCAACCCCAAGGTTTACAAAATCCAGCAAACTTTTTGCTATTCCACTCTCACCCATTATTTTTCCGGCAAAGATAAACAGGGGGATTGATAACATCACGGGATTGGTAATTTCGTACAATCCCTGCATAATCAGCCCTTTCATATTTATACCACCAACATATTGCATGACCATTAATGCCGCACCAAAACACAGAGGCAATGGACCCCCTAAAGATAGATACAGAACTAAAACCAAAAATGCTATGTAGACAACGGTCATAACGTCCATAACTAAATTTCTCCTTTTAATTCGGGTGTTTGCCTGGCCATTTTATAGTAACGTATCAACTCAAAAAACATATAGACCGTCATTAGTGCAAAGCATATAAAAGGCATACATTCAACAATTGTTAGTCGAAACCCCAGAACCATACTTGTTTTTTTCATTCTAAGAGAGTATTTTAAAAGGTCATATGCCCAATATGTTAACCACGAAGAAATTATCACTCCTCCTAGAGCACTCAGAGATCTAATAATTGCAATGTGGGAGAGTTTGTTTGTATATATTTCCAGTAAACGGGCATTCATATGAGATTCTTTCCTGGTTGCCTGAATCGACCCTAAGAAGTAGAGCCACAAGCTAGGAACTAGAATAAGTTCTTCCACGCTTTGCATTGGCATGTGTAAACAATAGCGCAATATTACCTGTAGTGTCATTAAAATAGCAATCAATGTTATTAGGGTTGGTAATATAATCTTCATTATGTTTTCTATTACATTATCTACCTTTTGCAAAAAAGCACACATTACAATTCCCTCCTAATATATCTTTTGGCTAAGGTACTACATACACAAAAACACACCCATATCCCTTCTTATTTTTGGTTTATTTATTTTTTATACTATACAATATGATATGAAATATTTCAAGTCTTTATTGTTATGTTTTAATTTTTTTATTTCTATATGGCGAACGCTACCTTCTGTGGTATACGAAGTTTTGGCACTGAAGTTATATATTTGAGAGTTTCTTGTCCAATTCTTTTATCAATTCTTCCTCTGTCGGTACGATATTATCAAATACGAGTTCGTTGTTGATCAACATCGACGGTAAATTTTTCACGCCTATTGCCCCTACCCTTTTGATCCCGCCAAGACTCTTTATCAGAGTTTCTCGATAGCTTAGCTTATCTCCATACCTATCCTTTACTCTGAACAGTGACTCCATCATATACTGACATGGCGCGCACCCCTCGGAATCCAGCGTTACAACCTCCACGAATAATTTACCCGGTTCTATGATGACATCTTCAAAACCTTCCGCGGCTGCGTCGCATCCAGCAAGAGCTTCATCAAGAGAAAGAAAACCGCTGATTTTGGACGGCTCTTCTCCAAGCACGGCATATTTACCAACTGCCTCAAGGTTATATTCAGGGGTATCAAACGGCAGATCGCATCCAGGAGAAAGAATAAAACCTTTTTTTCCGCCTTCTTCCAGACATTTTTTCGCGTCGTCAACGCATTCGACAGGACTTCCAAAAAGGAGCGTCGTGGTGAGGTGCATATTTCCCTCTATGGCGACATTGTATTTTTCGGAAAGCAATCTAGAGTTAGCAACGCTCACCTGTTCGTCAAAGGCTATACCGTTAGGCTCGCACTGCATCATCAGTTCAATATTTTTTGTGGCATCTCCGCAGCAGAAAAGGGTCACGAGCCCTCCGCGGGATTTAACTTCCTTGATTGACGGCGCAACCGTTGACATTACATATTTCTTAAAGTGTCTTGGGGAAATTTGGCTTGTCATAGGATCTACAAGCGCTACAACGTCAGCCCCAGCCTCAACATACCATGCAGACATTTTTCTAGCCGCCTCTGCACAGAAAGTAAGAATTCTATTAGCATGGTCCGGATCTTCTATCATATCAGTCAAAAATTTAGCCCCGGCCAAATGAAGCGCAAGAGTGAACGGTCCGCAGATCAGACCAAAGATGGCCACATTCTCACCAATTTCTTTCTTCAACATAGAGGTAGCTCGAAGAGCTTCCTCTATGCGCCCCATTTCCTTAGTCAGTTCAGGCAGTTCTTCCAATTTCTTTGTTTCTAAAATATGGGTAGCAACCGCGGGAGGGTTGTTTTTGGACCATTTTAAAGAACAACCAAGGGCCTCAGCCTCTATCTGGAGATCAAAAACAGAACAAACGCCGTCTGCAAAATATTTTTCGGCAGCAAGTTTTACTCCATCTACAATATTTCGCGGGGATTTCAAATAACTTTCCGCATCTATTCCTAATAACTTCGCACAATGGACGCCCGTGAATGGAACCCACGGTATCCTACCTACCTCTTCACACTTAAGCGCTTTGATAACCAGTTCTTTACGCATTGGCATGATATTAATGCCACTCCCCTTCGTTATTTTATTTCCTTCTTTTGATGAGCTGTAATTTTTCATGTATTATATACTATTGAAATAAATATTTCAATAGATGGGAATAAAAAAGGAGCTGCGTTGACGCAGCTCTTTTTAGCATGCCGACATAATATAAATACTTTTGCAGCGGGACTTACGGCATTGTTACTCCTTTGTCTTCCAGCACCTCTTCAAGATTTTTAAGTTTCTTCCTGACAGAATTTTTCTTCCTCTGAGCAAGCTCTGTGATCATAGCTTCTGCAAGCACCATCGCCTGAACTATTGAGTAGTGATACTTCGCGCGCCCAACGCATAGAGTGACCGTGGCGGAGTCAATGGCAGGATTGCCCATGTCGTTTGTTATTAGTATTGAAGGAATACCTTTACCCTTAGCAAAAGCAAGGATCTCCTGTGTAAGTATTACAAAATGAGGTCCTCCCAAAGAGACCGCTATTATAAGGTCTTCTTTGCCAAGGTTCAGCACCTCGTCATATATGACATCAGTTCCAGCATAGGCCAGCATTTGAGTATTAGAAAAGAGCTGGTTCATCATAAAATGGAGGAATCCAGCCACATATTTGCTGGAGCGCATCCCTACAATCCCAATTTTCCTGGCATTCAACATCAGTTCTATCGCATTGTCAAAAGAATCCATAAGTTGACGAGAGAGCGAGTTTTTGATTCCTTCTATTGAATCTCGTGACACCCATGAGAGCACAGGTTCTTGTTCGGAGTCCGTACTTTCGTTTAATACCTGTTCCAACTCCCACCAGACAGAGTTATTAGTGGTCATCATTACTTTCTGTAATTGCTCCAGGAGTTCTTTATAGCTGTCATATCCCAACCGTTTGACTACCCTGACCACCGTAGCGGGGCTAGTCTTAGAGGCCTGCGCCAATTCTTCAACGGTATAAAATGCCACTTGCTGGTGATGGTCCAATATATATGAGCAGATAAGTTTTTGCTGTGTCGGAAGATTTTGGATCCCGGACCTAAGGCGCGCAAAAACATCATCCTGTTGGTTATCACAAAGTGCTGAATTTAGAACCATAAAGTATTCTCCTTATTATTACAATTGAGCAATTCTGCCAAGCTGAAACCTCTATTACTATTCTAATGTAGAATTTTAACAGATAATTCTCACGTTTACTATTGATCTCTTTTTTCATGCCGAAAGAGATTTATCATATATACCGATGTTACAAACCCCTCTTAGTTAATTTTTGATTCTCTCGTACAACGGCTGATTTAGTTTGTGTCTGCAACATTAATACTCTGAGTTATTGTTAGGTCCTTTACTCAGGTGGCAGAATAAAATTATCCTGCAATTTCATACCAGCTATAGGGCAAAAATAGACTCAAGTCCCTATTTCTCCCCCATCAGCTTCCCATACAGCGCTTCGGTCTTTGCTTGTATCCTTTCCATTGAGACGCCGTGTTGTTGCGCGTACCAGACGGCGCCTCCGGCTCCTACGCCCTCTTTTATGAAGCCTTTTTCGTAGTCGGCAAGGCCGGGGTAGCGGGAATGGGTGAAGTCAAGGGGGGCGGCGTACCAGCGGACTCCGATTTTTTCGGCGTATTCCTCAAGGCAGCTTGTTTTGTCCTGGTGCACGTATTTCGTGGTGGCGACGAGCAGGTCGCGTTTTACGCCCATGTCGCGCAGGATGGCGGCGACGGACATCATCTGGGTGCCTCCGGCGAGCGTTATATTGACGCTGTCGGGGAGCGCTGCGGCAAAGGCGGCGGCGGCGGCCTGCATTGGGTCTCCCGTTTCGGCGGCGGCCTCTATGCCGCGTCCTTTCAGGCCGCCTTCGGTTATTCCAAGGCGCGCGGCGCTGTCGCGCCATATCTGCTCTTTTAGCGAAAGGGGGTTGTATGGGCCGGCGGAGGAGACGGTCCCGGTGTGGCCTAGCGCGCGCATGACTAGCAGCGCGGTGGTGGTGCCGCCGGGAACGGATTCTGCTATGACCGCCTCTTTGATATTTTTATCCAGCCCGCGCGCCGCGGCTTCGGCTGCCGCCGCTATCTTGTCCCAGTCGGGCAGAGCTTTTTCTTTGCGCGGGTCGCTTCCGGGCCTTTCGCTCAGCGTCACGTGAGGCGCGGCGGGAGCTATGGACGAACCTACGCGAAAGGCCATTTTGTCAAAGCCCGCTTCAAGCAGGCACGCGCGCGTTATGAGCGCGGGCGACGGGTGTCCGAACGGGTCGAACGGAAGAGAGTCCGAGGCTTTCGGGCGGTCGTAGTAGAGCATGTCCGCGTCTGCGGGCGCCGTGTAGGCGAGCGCCTCAAGGTTGGCGCCTGCCGCAGATAGCCCAGGAATGCGGGCCAGCGCCGTCTCTGCGATAAATAACAAAAACATCACTAATTTTCCCCCTATACGAAGCATCGATTAAGCGTTAAAATGCACCTCAAATAGCTCCCTCACTTATGTGGGGGGACTGTCTAAGTAATGTGTAAATAAGCGTCAGGCTTTTGTCCTGATCTTTGATAGATTATAGTATAGTTTTGGATTTTAATCCTGCGCAGTTTTGATTAGGGGGAAATTTTGTGGCAACAAAGCTGGCGCCCACTAGGGGTAATCTTGTAAAGCTGACCAGGGACATGGTGATGGCGCAGTCCGGCCATGACCTGCTGGATCAAAAGCGTCAGGTGCTTATGATGGAGCTTGTGCGCTATATCGACGCGGCAAAAAAACTGCAGGAGGACGTAGCTAAGGTTTTCAAGCAGGCTTACGACGCTTTGCAGAAGGCGAATATCTCATTAGGCATAGACACTGTGGAAGATATTTCAGAGTCGGTGCCCATCACGTCGGCCATCACGGTACGTCTGCGCTCCGTAATGGGCGTGGAGATCCCGGACGTCGACCCTGTCTCTTCGGAGGCGACGCCAAGCTACTCTTTCCACGGCTCTTCGGGGGCGATGGACGCGGCGTACGAGAAGTTTCGCAAAGTTATGGTGCTTCTGACGCAGCTTGCAGAGATAGAAACTAGCGTCTACCGTCTTGCCGTACAGATACGCAAGACGCACCGCAGGGTCAACGCGCTTGAAAAGGTCGTGATCCCGCAGGACCTGCATGAGATACGTTTTATAAGCGACGTTCTGGAGGAGAGCGACCGAGAGGACTTCACACGCATGAAACTGGCTCAGAAAAAGATAAAAGAATAATTTCTCACAATTTCAGGGGGAGGGGATTATAAATGAGTACTCTGCACGAGGTTCTGGCAGTTCTTTTGGGCGCGGAATCTGAGGCCAAAAGAATAGTCGATGATTCAAAGAGCGAGGCCGAATCGCTGCTTCGCAACGCGCAGGAAAAATTCGCGGCTGAACGCACCAATCAAATGGCCTCCGCGCGCGAGCAGGCCAAAGGCGTCATGGAGACGGCTCTCAATTCCGCAAAGACCGAGGCGTCGCAGATAGCGAGCCTTGGCAAAGAGGAGAGGGCCCGTATGCAGAAGCGTTTTGAAGAAAACGTAAATCCTGTCATCAGTTCGATGGTGTCAGAGACCGCCGAGAATTTTATTTCTAAGAAGAGAGGCTGAAGTTAGTGTCATCTTCACACGGTTCCGCAACCGCCCTAGGGGTAAAGGCTCACGTGCTCTACAGCCAGCTGTTGAGGGCTGACGAATACTGGGCGCTGCTGAACCTCAACTCCACCTCGGAGATAGCCGCCTTCCTAAAACAGACGGCGGGGTATAAAGACCAGCTGGAGCTGCTGCTTCCGACTAAGGTGCACCGCATAGACCTTGAAAATTCGGTGCGCTCTTCGATTTTGTCTGAGGCGGACTCGTTCCTCTATTACCTTCAGGGGCCATGGCGCACTCTCTTTATCGACTGGCTCTCCTGGTATGAGGCGGAGCAGTTAAAGAGCATCTTCAGATGGACGCATTCCAAGCGCCTCGACCGCGACATCATGCGCCAGAGGCTTTTTCGCGTGCCCGGCTCCACTCTGCCTTACGAGGCTATGCTGAACTGCCGCGATTATAAAGAGGTGCTGGACGCGCTGCATGACTCAAAGTACTATAAAGTGCTGAGGGAGCCGGTGCGCAGGCTGCTGAACGGGGAAAATTCCCTTTTCTCGCTTGAGCTTGCGATAGACCATCTGGTGGAGACCGATCTTTACGCCGACATCAAAAAGCTCCCGGCGGACGAACGCGCGGTGCTGGAGCCGCTTTTCGGTTCCAGGGTAGACCTGCTGAACCTCTACAATTTCCACAGGTGCGCGTGGTATTACAATATGACTATTGAAGAGACGATAAGCCGGATGCTGCCAGTAAAGCACAAGGTCAAGACGCATCATCTGCGCGCCATTTCCAGAGGCACAAACTGGGAGGAGCGCATCGAGATAATGGAAGAGGCCTTCCCCGCCTACGGCAGGATATTCCGCGAAGCGTTGGCTCAGGAGGACAAAGAGTTGGCTCTTGAGATGTCGATAAAGCGCTACAATTACCTTAAGGCGCTTTCAATCCTGCGCAACGGAGTGCCGGGCTTCCATACCGCCATCGCCTACTTCATTCTTAAAGACCACGAAGTGACGGACATCATCAGGATGATAGAAGATGTGCGTTATGACTATGACCGTCGTTCCGCGGCCCAGTACCTGATAAGGCCGATAATCAATGGGGGTGAACCCGCATGGCAGTAATGAAAATGGTCGCTTTGACCATGATTGGACCGCAGTCCGAAATGGAACCCGTCGCGCGCCGGATGGTGCTGACGGGCGGCTTCCAGCCGCTGCCGCTTGACATTCTGGTCAACGACAGGTCTCTGCGCTCCAAATTGACCACAGAGACGGAAAATCCTTACGACGAGCTGCTCATCAAGATCTCGTCGATATGGAAGGTGGCGGGCGAGGTCATTCCCGACCCGCAGCCCGTCACCATCACGCGCGACTTTACTCTCTCCAACGCGCGCATGAAGGTGGACCAGCTCTCAAAGCGTCTGCGCGTCTGGGAACAGCGCAGGCACGTCCTCGTTGAGGAGCAGGAGCTGCTCTCGGCCACGAAGCTTTTCGTGCAGGCGCTCTCCGGCACGGAGTTCGGGCCTAAGGAGCTTGCAGAAGGAAGGTTCGCAAAGACCTTTTTCGGCTACCTCTCAAACGAAAACTACACAAGGCTCACGGAAAGCGGCGAGGAATCGCCCATCGCCATCAACGAGCTGACGACGAACGGCGGCAACACCTGGGTGCTGATAATGACTGTGCCCGGCTACGAGGATTCGACGAAAAAGCTGCTTGAGGCGGTCTATTTCAAAGACTTCTCGCTGAAGGACGTGGCCGCGCAGCTTGACGGCGACGACCCACTGGCGCTTGTCGACAGACGCATCGCAAACCATGAAAAGGCGATACGCGGACTCTCAAAGGCGGCGAAGGACATGCTGCGCGAGCACAGAAGCGACTATGAACTGCTCTTCTCGCAGTTATACACCATGCAGCGCGTCTACGACGTCTGCAAGGGCCGCGGCGAGGTGAGCGGCATGTTCGTGCTCTCCGGCTGGATACCGGCCGACACCTACGAGCAGATAAGCAGAACTATTGCCGAAGAGGCGCCCCTCACCACTCTGATGGTGGAGGACACGCAGAACATCACCTACTCCGGCATACGCATCCCGACAAAGCTGCAGAACAACCCGTTCTTCCGCTCTTTCCAGGACATCGTAGCGATGTACAGCCTGCCCTCGTACGGAGAGATAGACCCGTCGCCGATAGTCGCCATTTCGTTCATACTCTTCTTCGGATTTATGTTCGGCGACGTTGGCCACGGACTGCTCATCTTCCTTGGCGCGATAATGCTCGTAAAGCGCGGCATCATGAAGCGCTCGCTCGGCCAGGTCATGAAGATGGCGTCGCTTTCGTCGATGTTCTTCGGCGTAATGTACGGCAGCATCTTCGGCATGGAGGGCATAATACCCGCCGTGTGGCTCAACCCGATGTACGACGTCAACAAACTGCTGGGAGTCTCCATAGGCCTCGGCGTCTTTATGATAAGCCTCGGGCTGGTGCTGAACATGATAAAACAGTACCGTGCGAAGGACTTCGGACGGCTGCTCTTTGACGGGCAGGGCATGGCTGGGCTCTTCCTCTACTGGACGCTCTGCGCGCTCGGCATGATATACATCACAGGCTCGCCCATCTCCGAATTGACGGCCGACCTGATGTGGGGCGGCATCGGCACTCTCATAGTGGTTATGATACTGCGCGACGTGCTTGCGCGTTACCTGCTGCACCAGAAGGGCGACGGAGAATCGCCGGTGCTCAACATGTTTGAAATAATGCACAACCTCATGTCGTTCGTCTCGAACACCGCCTCATTCGTAAGGCTCGCGGCCTTCGCTTTGAACCACGTGGGGCTCTCGCTTGCGGTAATAATGCTCTCGGACATGGTGCATACGCTTCCGGGCGGCATAGTGATGAAGGGCATAATACTGATAATCGGCAACATGGTGATCGTCTGCCTTGAAGGGCTGATAGTCTTCATACAGACGCTCCGTCTTGAATACTACGAGTTCTTCGGAAAGTTCTACAAGGGAGGGGGAAGCGCCTTCAAGCCTGTCGGCTGGAAAAAAGAGGGCGGCAAATTCTCACAGCCAGGCGCAAACGATCTGTAGCAACGGCATCTGTCAGTAAATTAAAGATAATAATAGAATATTAGAGAATCAGAAAGGAAGAGATACTTATGTTCGGTTTAATGTTAAGCTGCGGCACTGTAGTAACTTTGATGATCGCTGGATACCTGCTCCAGCGCAGAGGTTTTTCCGGAGGAAAGAAACTTTACGGCGTAATACTTGGAGGCTCCACGCTCCTCGTGCTGACGGGAGCCATCCTTGCCCTCTTCTCGGGCGCGTCATTCGCCGCTGAAGGCGCGGCTGTCGTCGCTAAGGAAGTTTCCGTAGGAGCGGGCCTTGGCTTCATCGCCGCCGCCTGCGCCACCGGCATCGCCTGCCTCGGCGCCGGACTTGCCGTTGCGAACGTCGGAGCCGCGGCTCTCGGCCTCGTCGGTGAAAAGCCCGAAATGCTCGGAACGACGCTCATCTACCTCGGACTTGCCGAAGGCATCGCGATTTACGGCGTCATCATTTCACTGCTCGTAATTCAGAAACTGTAGGCGATCTTAAGATAAATGAAAGCCTATCTTGTGAGCGACAACCATGACTCTCTGGTAGGGATGCGCCTTGCCGGCATTGAGGGGACGCTCGTTCACACGCCGGACGAGACCTACGACGCAATCAACAAGGCGCTCGGAATGCGCGACGTCGCCATACTCGCAGTAACGGAGAAGGCGGCGGAGATGGCTCAGGAGATAATCCAGCAGCTTCGCGAACGCGGCGACCTGCCGCTCGTCGTGGAGATACCCGACAGATTCGGCACAAAGAGGGGCCCGGATTTTCTTACCAGATATGTACAGGAAGCCATTGGGGTGAAAATGTGATGAAAGAAGTATCAAACGAAAAAATAGGCAGCCTTAGAGATATAATCCTGGACCGCGCCGACAGCGAGAAAAAAGTTCAGATGGCGCAGGGCCGCCGCGAGGCGGACGACTGGATGGTGCGCGAGACTGAAAAGCTGCAGCGCGAAACAAACCTCATCCTCCAGGACGCCAGAAAGCGCGCGGAGGACATCCGCCGCAGACAGATACTGGCCGCGGAGCGCGAAAAATCGACGGAGACGCTGCGCCTTCAGAACCGCATTCTCTCCGACGCGATGGGACGCCTTCAGGACAAGCTCGTCCAGCTGCGCGAGAGGGCGGACTACCCCGACATATTGGCGGGGATGTGCATCGACGCGATACATTCGCTGGGCGTCACGGTGCCGGTAAAGGTGCGCCTTTCGGCCGTGGACATGGGCCTTGCGGTCTCCGTGGTGGACAAAGTCTGCGCACTGATGCCCAATGTCAAAATAAACTTTGCCCCGGACCCCGCCCCGATATTGGGCGGCTGCTGGGTGGCCACGGCGGACGGACACAGGCAGGTCAATATGGACTGGCAGAACATAACCCAGGAAATGGCGGACTCTCTTGCCGAACGCCTCCTGCCGCTGCTTTAGGAGGAACTACATTTGGAACGCAAAAACAACAGCCAAGCTCCCCATAAGGGTCTGGTAGAGTCCGTAAACGGACCGGTCATAAAGGCAAGCGGGATGCGCGACTTTGGTATGCGTGAGGTCGTCAAAGTCGGCCCGAAGCGCCTTATGGGTGAAATAATCAAAATGGATTCTGAAAACGCCACCATCCAGGTCTACGAAGACACGGACGGCCTTCAGATATACGAAGCTGTCGAAGGCACAGGCGAGCCTCTTTCAATAGAACTCGGCCCTGGCATCATAGGCAGCTTCTTCGACGGCATCGGGCGCCCCCTGGACTCGCTGCTTGAAAAAGAGGGCATGTACATCACGCCCGGCACCTCGGTCAACATGATAGACAAAAACCGCATCTGGGAGGTAACTCCCGTAGCGAAAGTCGGCGAGCTCGTCTCCGGCGGCATGGTGCTTGCCACGATACAGGAGACGCCGCTTCTTGTGCATAAGGTGATGTGCCCTCCTGACTTCGAAGGCGAGATAACATGGATAACGCCCGCTGGAAAACACGAAGCCGGAAGCGACGTAGCGAAGGTCAAAGACGCCTTCGGCCGCGAAGTGGCCATCCCGATGATACAGAAATGGCCGGTGCGCACGCCGCGCCCCTACCGCGAAAGGCTGCTGCCCAACGAGCCGTTCGTCACGGGGCAGCGCGTCATAGACGGCCTCTTCCCGCTTGCTAAGGGCGGCACCGCCTGCATCCCCGGCGGTTTCGGCACAGGCAAGACGGTGACGCAGCATCAGCTGGCAAAATGGGGCGACGCTCAGGTCGTCATCTACATCGGCTGCGGCGAACGCGGCAACGAGATGACGGACGTCCTTGAACAGTTCCCCGTACTGGAAGACCCGCGTTCTGGCCGTCCGCTGATGGAGCGCACCATACTCATCGCAAACACCTCGAACATGCCGGTCGCCGCACGTGAAGCCTCCATCTACACAGGCATCACAATAGCGGAATACTTCCGCGACATGGGCTACGACGTCGCCATCATGGCCGACTCCACCTCACGCTGGGCCGAGGCGCTGCGCGAGCTTTCAGGACGCCTTGAAGAAATACCGGCCGAAGAGGGCTTCCCCGCCTACCTGCCAAGCCGCCTCGCTGAGTTCTACGAGCGCGCCGGCCGCGTCGTCACCATCGGCGGAGAAAACGGAAGCGTAAGCGTCATAGGAGCCGTCTCACCTCCGGGCGGCGACTTTACGGAGCCTGTCACGCGCCATACGAAGCGCTTCATCCGCTGCTTCTGGGGGCTTGACAAAAACCTGGCAAACGCGCGCCACTACCCCGCCATCTCGTGGACAGACTCCTACAGCGAGTACGCGGCGGAAGTAGACGGCTGGTTCTGCACCAACGTAGACCCGCGCTGGGGCGAGCTTCGCGACGAAGTGCGCAACATACTCGCGGAAGACAATAAAATACAGCAGGTCATAAAGCTAGTCGGCGAGGACGTCCTCCCCGACGACCAGCGGCTCATCGCCTTCACAGCCTTCCTCATCAAAAACGGCTACCTGCAGCAGAACTCATTCGGCTCCGACTCATACTCGCCGCCGCTTAAGGGCTTCAACATCCTTGAGATAATCCTTGAGTTCTACCACAAGGCGATCGAGTTGGTCCGCAAGGACATCCCGATCTCGCTCATAAAAGAGGACGAATCCGTGGACGCCATCACGCACCTTCGCGAGCTGGCCCCTGACGACAAAGAGGGCTTCGACGGCGTGCGCAAACGCATCGACGAACACCTCGACCGCGTCGCCGCGGAGCGCACAAGAAAGCTGAGAGGTGAGTAAGAATGGCACAGCCTGAATATATTGGCGTAAGAGATATTGAGGGGCCGTTCATCCTCGTTGAAAACGTAAAGGGCGTGGGCTACGGCGAACTTGTCGACATACGCGACAGCAAAGGCAACCGCCGTCACGGACAGGTCAAATCGCTCAGCGAAAAGGCGACTCTCGTGCAGGTCTTCACCGGCACAGAAGAGCTTGTCCCCAACACGACGAAAGTTCGCTTCCTGGGCAAGCCTCTTGAAGTCCACCTTTCAAAATACATGCTCGGACGCACCTTCAACGGCCTGGGCGAGCCGCGCGACGGCTGCGGCGAAATATACGGCGGACGCCGCGTCAACATCAACGGCCTGCCGCTGAACCCGATGGCGCGCCAGTACCCGCGCGACTTCATTCACACCGGGATATCCGCGATAGACACGCTGATGACGCTCATACGCGGGCAGAAGCTCCCCATCTTCTCCGGCAACGGCCTGCCTCACAACCAGCTCGCCGTGCAGATAGCCACTCAGTCGAAGGTAATGGGATCGGAAGATTTCGCCGTCGTCTTCGCAGGCATCGGCGTAAAACATGACGACGCCGCCTACTTCACGCAGGAGCTTTCGTCGCGCGGACATTCAAACAACATCGTCACCTTCCTGAACCTTGCGGACGACCCGGTAATCGAACGCATAGCGACGCCGCGAATGGCGCTCTCCACAGCCGAATATTTAGCCTACGAGCTTGGAATGCACGTCCTCGTCATAATGACCGACATGACCAGCTACTGCGAAGCGCTGCGCGAACTTGGCGTCGCGGCGGGCGAAGTACCCAGCCGCAAAGGCTACCCCGCCTACCTCTACAGCGACCTCGCCGCCCTCTACGAGCGCGCCGGAGTCGTGCGCGGACGCGAAGGAAGCGTCACGCAGATACCGATACTTACGATGCCAAACGACGACATCACGCACCCCATCCCCGACCTCACCGGCTTCATCACCGAGGGTCAGATAGTGCTGTCGCGCGAGCTCGACGCAAAGAACATCTACCCGCCGATAGACGTCCTCACAAGCCTCTCAAGGCTTATGAAGGACGGCATAGGCAAAGGCTTCACGCGCGAAGACCACCCGAGCGTCGCAAGCCAGCTCTTCGCCTCCTACAGCCGCGTTCAGGAAGTCCGTTCGCTTGCAGGCGTCGTCGGAGAAGACGAACTCTCAAAGACGGACAAGGCCTTCCTATCCTTCGGCCGCCTCTTTGAAGAGCGCTTCCTGCGCCAGGGCAAAGAGGATGACCGCGAGATCGGCTACTCGCTCGACATGGCATGGGAGATATTGGGCACGCTGCCTAACTCCGAGCTGACGCGCGTCAGCCTCACCGACATCAAGGAGCACATAAAGAAAAAGGAACAGTAATTCAATTTTCGCCAACAACAACGCGTCAATATCACAAATATTGAATGCCGCGCCGCGAAAGTCCTCAAAAAAACTTGCGCGCGCGGTATTTTTTGTTGTCATCCACAATTTTTTCTTTTATTTTTACACATATTTTTCGGATATGTTATAATCTGCAAATTATATTTACAAACGTACTTTTGGAGGAATCATAATGATAAACAACATAGCGCTTGCCGGATGCGGCAACGTCGGAACGGCGCTTCTAGAGCTGCTGCACGACAAACAGGACGAACTCAGGGAAAAATACGGCTTTGAATTCAAAGTGGTGCTCATAAGCGACCTCATGAAGGGCGTCGTAATGAACGCGGAGGGGCTTGATCTTGACGCGGTGCTTGCCGCGCTTCACGAACGCCGCAGCTTCTCCGGCTTCATGCAGGCGGCGGTGCCCTTCGACGAGCTGCTGCACGAATCCGGAGCGACGCTGCTTGCCGAATGCACGCCAACGGACATGAAGACCGGCGGCGCGGGCCTTGTGCACCTCCGCTCTGCGCTTGCGCGCGGCATAAGCGTAGCCACCACAAACAAGGGGCCGCTTGCCGTAGCGTTCGACGAGCTGACGCACACAGCCGAAGAATGCGGCGCGCGCCTCGCCTACGAAGGCGTCGTCATGAGCGGCACACCGCTCATCGACATGGTCAAAAACGGCATAGCGGGCTGCTCCGTGCTCGGCTTTGAAGGCATACTGAACGGCACGACAAACTTCATACTGACCAAAATGGGCGAAGGCGCCACCTACGCCGACGCGCTCATCGAGGCCACCTCGCTCGGATACGCAGAGGCCGACCCCTCCGGCGACGTAGAAGGCTGGGACGCCGCCGTCAAAGTGGCGATACTCTCAAAGATAATATACGGCAAAGAGGTCCAGGTGAAGGACATAACGCGCATCGGCATCACCCAGATAACGCCGCGCCAGATAGAAGAGGCGCGCAAAGCGGGCTTCGCCATAAAGCTTATAGCCGGCGTGCGCTTTGACAGCTTCGGTATGCACCCCTACGTAATGCCGAAAGAAATATCGCTTGCCTCGCCGCTTGCCTCAATAAACGGCGCGACGAACGCGATAACCATCCAGACCGACAACCTGGGCGACATCACCATATCGGGCCCCGGCGCGGGACGCCGCGAAACGGCGCAGGCGCTTTTGGGCGACATGATAAGAATGGGAAGCCATTAACGACAGCGGGCGGCAGCAAACCTTTGCCAATATAAAAGAGCGGGCCTTTGCCCGCTCTTTTCGTATCCGCTGCGTTATTTTTAAAACTTAGACCTTAAGCGTTCCGTCGCGGCGTTTCTGGTCGAAATCCTTAACGAGGACGCGCAGCTCCTTCGTCAGAAGCAAGAGCCCGATAAGGTTCGGGATAGCCATCATGCCGTTCAGCGTATCAGAGAGGTTCCAAAGGTTCGCAAGCGCTTCTCCACCGCCCCACGCGCCGAGCACGATAAGCAGCATCCAGAAGAACTTAAACGGCTTGATGAAGGTGCCTTTGCCATGCGAAAGATAGACGAGCGCCGTCTCAGCGTACCAGTACCAGCCAAGGATCGTAGAAAGCGCGAAGAGCGAAAGCGCCACAGAGAGTATCATGACGCCTGCGGGGCCAAGCACGGAGCTGAAGGCCGCAAGCGAAAGCTGCGCGCCGGTAAGTTCGGGCTGTCCCGTCAGCACGCCTGTTGCAAGAATAGTGATAGCGGTGAGGTTGCAGATGATTATCGTGTCCATGAAAACTTCAAACAGCCCGTAAAGCCCCTGACGCACGGGGTGGTCTGTACGCGCCGTGCAGTGCACCATAGGAGCGGAGCCAAGGCCGGCCTCGTTTGAGAAGACACCGCGTGAAATACCGCGCGTGATCGCTATCTTGACCGACCATCCGGCAAGAGCGCCGGGGAGCGCCATCGGGTCGAAAAACGCGCCGTAGAAAGCGCTGCTGATCGCGCCGGGAATAGCCTCATAATGCGCGACTATTATCGCAAAGGCGCCGAGGATGTAAAAAATCGCCATAAAGGGCACCATGTAGACCGTAACTGTGGCTATCCTCGTAAGGCCGCCCCATATTACCAGTCCGACAAGAGCCGCTATGACGACGCCGGTAACAAGGTGCGGCACGCCAAAGCCCATAGAGATGCCTTCCGCCGTTGAGTTCGACTGCACCATGTTGCCGATGCCGAAGGAGGCGAGGAATGTGAGGAAGGCAAAAACCATCGCGAGCCATTTCATGCCCAGCCCTTTTTCAAGGATGTACATCGTGCCGCCGCGGTAGCCGCCGTTCTCGTCAGGCTCTCTGTATTTCACCGCTAGCGTCACTTCGCTGAACTTCGTCGTCATTCCAAAGATTGCGGAGATCATCATCCAAACGAGCGCGCCAGGGCCGCCAAGATGAAGCGCCGTAGCAACGCCCGCGATATTTCCGGTGCCTACCGTGGCCGCAAGCGCGGTCGCCATTGCAGCAAACGAAGAGATGCTGCCTGCGTGCTCTGATTTTTTCGTGATGTTGCCAAAGACCTCACGGAACATCAGACCGAAATAGCGCACCTGCGGAAAACGAAGCACCAGCGTCAGCCACACTCCCGTTCCGACAAGAAGAGCCAGCATCCAGGGTCCCCAGATTATCCCGTTTAGAAAATCGTTAAACTTCCAAAACCAATCCATAAAAACTCCCCCTCAACTATTTAAATTATGCAATTTAAATGGGAGAAGATTATCACTTAACAAATATCTTGTAAAGAGCATTTGTAACACAAATAGACAGACTATTATAAACTAGCCGTCCGTTATATTGCCTATTTCCCAAACATTACGCGTAAAAAATGAGAAAAGAGCCGCCCTGAACGGACGGCTCTTTTATTTTGTGGGTTTATTCGCACAAGCGGCGCTTGTGTTACTTCGTCGCCTTCAGGCGTCCCTGGTCGTCGAAATTCTTCAGAGCCTCGCTTACCACCTTGCTCAGTCCGATGAGGGCGAGCAGGTTCGGGAAGACCATGATGCCGTTGAAGAAGTCCGCAAGCTCCCATACGAGGTCGAGCTTCAGCGCAGAGCCGAGGCAGACGAAGAGCATGACTACGACGCGGTACGGCGTAAGGCCCTTTTCGCCGAAGAGGAACATGATGTTCTGCTCGCCGAAGAAGTACCAGCCGATTATCGTTGAGAAGGCGAAGAAGAGCATGCAGACTGCGACGAAGGGCATACCGTAGGAGCCGAGGCCGAGCGTGAACGCCTTCTGCGTGAGGGCGATGCCGCTTGTCTTGCCATCGAGCGCGCCGGTGACGAAGATGACGAAGGCCGTCATGTTGAGGACGAGGAAGGTGTCTACAAAGACGCCCATGATAGCGACGAAGCCCTGTTCGGCGGGGTTCTTGACCTTTGCTATTGCGTGGGCGTGCGGCGTGGAGCCCATACCGGCCTCATTGGAGAAGAGGCCGCGCGCTACGCCGTAGCGTATCGCTTCTTTCATCGTGGCGCCGATGAGGCCGCCCGTGGCCGCCGCAGGGTTGAAGGCGCCCTCTATTACCATTCCGAAGGCCGGGATGATGTGTCCGGCGTAGCGGATGAGTATGAAGAGGCCAAAGAGCAGATAGCCAGCCGCCATGATGGGAACCATCTTTTCAGTGATGGAGGCGATACGGCCTACGCCGCCGAAGAAGACGAATCCGCCAAGGGCCGCGACCGCGACTCCGACGAGGAGGCGGTTTACGCCGAACGCGTTGTTGAAGGCATCAGCTATAGAGTTCGACTGCACCATGTTGCCGATGAAGCCAAGGGCGATGATGAGGGCGACGGCGAAGAACATCGCAAGTTTCGGGCATTTGAGGCCGCGTGAGATGTAGTAAGCCGGGCCGCCTACGACCTGCCCTGAGGGAAGCTTTTCCTTATAGACCTGCGCGAGCACCGCTTCTGCAAAGATGGTAGCCATTCCGAAGAAGGCCGCTATCCACATCCAGAAGATGGCGCCGGGGCCGCCCATCGCGATGGCCGTGGCCGCTCCCGCGAGGTTTCCCGTTCCGACCTGTGCCGCGATAGCTGTGGCCAGCGCCTGGAACGAGCTCATTCCGTCCTTGTCGGCGCGTTTGCCGAAAAGGGTAAGGCCGCCGAAGGTGTACTTGATGGCGAGGCCGAACTTGCGTATCTGAACAAAATTAAGTTTCAGCGTGAAATAAAGCCCTGTGCCGCAGAGAAGGGGAATGAGGCAGTAAAGTCCCCAGATGAAGCTGTTTGCCTTTGAAACCAGTACCGTTAACTGATCCATAAAAACCAACTCCTACCTTTAATATAATGATAAAACAGAGAATGGAACATAACTACTTGTGCGCGTATCGGATAAAAACTAAGATTAATAAGCTTTCACTCGACAAACGGATTATATCTCACAAATAGATAATTGTAAATTATTATTAGTATATTTTTATCTATTATACGCAATTCTCGTAGCCCAGCACAATTTACACAAGACTAAGCGCGGCAGCGCATCTATTTTTTGTTCTCATCAACAAAAAGGGCTGTTTCCCCATCCATTTTATGAATGGGAAAACAGCCTCTTTTTAAAATAACAGTTTATTGATTATCTTTCCGGCACTATCTCGATCCAGTATCCGTCGGGGTCTTCGATGAAATAGATGCCCATGTCGCGGTTCTCGTAGCAGATGCAGCCCATCTCTTCGTGAAGCCTGTGGGCCGCGTCAAAGTCCTTGACCCTCATCGCTAAATGAAATTCATTGTCGCCCAGCGCATACGGCTCCGTACGGTCTTTGAGCCACGTCAGTTCAAGTTCAAAGCCGGTCTCCCCGTCGCCAAGGTAGACGAGCGTGAAGTCCTCACGCTCCTTTCTGTGCGCCTCGCGCAGATGCAGCGCGCACTTGTAGAAGTTGAGGCTGCGGTCAAGGTCAAGGACGTTGAAGTTGAAGTGATTGAAGGTAAAAAACATTGTTCGCGTCGTCCTCCTGAACTTACAGGAACGCCCTGTTCAAAATAAAGAGCAGAGCCAGCACGTAGAGCATCCAGTTTATCTCTTTGCCGCGTCCCATCAGCACCTTGAGCGCGACGTAGGAGACTATTCCAAACTCGATGCCGGCCGCGATGCTGTAGGCAAAGGGCATCATGAAGAAGGCGATGATGGCGGGGAAGAACTCCGTCCAGTCGCTGTAGTCCATGTCCTTGAAGCCCATCATCATATAGCCGCCGACCATGATGAGGGCTGGCGCTGTGGCGCAGGCGGGAACGACCGCTATTATCGGGCTGAAGAACATGGCGAGCAAAAAGAGCACCGCCACGACAAGCGCGGTGAGGCCGGTGCGTCCGCCCTGCTCAACGCCGCTTGCGCTTTCAACGAAGGTGGTGACGGTGGAGGTGCCGAGCACCGCGCCCGCCGTCGTGCCTATTGCGTCGGACATGAGCGCCTGGCTTGCGTTCGGCAGGTTGCCGTTTTTGTCGAGCATGTTCGCGCGGCTTGCGACGCCGACAAGCGTCCCCACCGTGTCAAAGAAGTCCACGAAGAAGAAGGTCAGCACTATGACCCAGAACTCCGGCTTCGCTATCATGGAGAAGTCCATCTTCATAAAGATGGGCGAGATGGACGGAGGCATCGACATCAAGCCCTGCGGCATCTTCGTAACGCCAAGCGGGATGCCGACAAGAGTTATGATGACTATCCCGATGAGGATGCCGCCCGTTACATGGCGCGTTTCAAGCGTTATCATTATCAGCACTCCGGCAAGAGCCAGAAGCCCCGGGATGTTGTGCGCAAGAGGCGAAAGGCCCACCAGCACGGCGTCGTTGTTGACTATGAGCCCCGCGCTCTGGAGGCCGATGAAGGTGATAAAGATGCCTATGCCCGCAGATACGCCTATTTTGAGCGTCTTTGGGATGGAGTTGACCACCTGCTCGCGCACCTTCGTGCAGGTGAGTACGATGAAGATGACGCCCTCAATGAAGACCGCGGCAAGCGCCGTCTGCCACGGTATCTTCATACCGAGCACGACGGTGAAGGCAAAAAACGCGTTCAGCCCCATGCCGGGCGCAAGCGCGAACGGATAGTTCGCAAGAAACGCCATCAAAAAGGTGGCAAGCGACGCGCCAAGGCATGTCGCCACCAGCAGCGAGCCAAAGGGCATTCCAGTAGCGGAGAGTATGCCGGGGTTGACAAAGATGATATAGGCCATGGTCATGAATGTGGTGATGCCCGCAAGCACTTCAGTCCGCACGTCTGTGTGGTTCTGGGAAAGCTTGAATTGTTTTTCCAGCCAAGCGTTCATAAAGTTACCTCCTAAAAAGATATATATCGACAGGCAAGCGGCGTCGTTACGCCTCCGCCGGAAGATCATATAAAAACAATAAGTCCGGCGCGCCCCGCCGTCAAGAGGCAAAAGGCGCTCCGGAAATTTTCAGTTCATTTCGCTCAATGTCCCAATGTTCGTTTGCCGGCGCTGTTAATAGCCCATAAACGACCAGACTATGCTTATCACTACGAAGACCACCGCCGTCACTACGCAGACCGTTTTGAAGGTATCGCGTTCGACCTGCCGCTCAAGGCGCTTTTCCTCTCTTTTGTCCACTACGCTCACTCCTTTTGACGCTCATCTTTCAGGCGCTCCCGTAATATTACAGCGCCTCATCTTTCAAAGCCCCCGTAGTACTACTAAGCGTCGACTCCAGTCTTCCGCAGAAAAGGCGAACCGCGGCCATCGCGCGCGCCCGGTCTGCGTGCGGCACGGCGCAAAGCGCGTTAGTCACCCAGCGGTGGAGTTCGTCTACGAGGCCGTCCGCCATCGTCTGGCCCTCGGCCGTCAGCTTTATCACTTTGCGGCGTCGGTCCGTGGCATGGGGCAGACGCTCTATTATTCCGCGCTTTTCAAGCGCGTCGAGCGTGGAGGTCATCGTCTGGCGCGGCACGCCGAGATAATCTGCGACCGCCGCCGGCTCCATTCCCTCGGGCCGCATCTGCAGCTCCTCAACGAGCGACATTGCGTTTGTGGAAAGCCCGTGACGCTCCGCCCAGCGTGAATAGACCTGGTCGTAGCGCCGCCATATATCGGAAAGCTCCTGCACAAAGCTCAGCTTTTTCCCCTCCGTCTTGTCTTTTACGTTGTCATCCATTTATATGTATCTTCCTCCATTACAGATGCATTGCAGGCGGCGCGTCAAAAAATCACAACCGAACCGCGGCGCGCCATCGGCAGACGCTTTGAGTTGCCGTTCCTCCACATGATAAGGAATATCGCGGCAAGAGTAAAGTTGGCGAAGAACATTGAAAGCCACACTCCGTCCAGAGCAAATAGAAGCGGCAGCGTCCACAAAAAGAGCGGCTGGAGCACGAACGGATCGCCGTAGGTCAGAAACGAGGCCTTTCCGCTTTGCCCTATCGCCTGATAATAGGAGGCTCCGACCTTGGCAAGCCCGAGGAACGGGAAGACCGGAACTGAAAGCAGCAGCCCGCGCGCCGCGACGTCGGCCGCCGTCCCCCTCATTGAGAAGAAGTCGGGGATGACCATATCGCTGCAGAAAAGCAGCAGTGAACAGAAGAGCCCCACGCCGATAGCCGCACTGAAGCCGAGGCGCGCCGTCAGCCGCCTGCGAGCCTTGAGATTCGCGCCGTGGTAGAAGCTGATGAGCGGCTGTATGCCCTCCGCTATCCCCTCTTCCAGCATGACGCCGACGGGAACGATGTAACCCACCACGGCGTACGCGGCAACGCCGATGTCGCCGCCGTAGGCTAGCGCCTGCCAGTTGTAAAGTATCATAGTGACCGCCGTCGCTATCTGCACGCCAAACGGTGAAACGCCCATGACGATTATCTTTTTAACTATATCAAAGGGCAGCCGCAGCCGTGAAAGTTTGAGCTTGACGTGCGAGCGGCCAAGCAGAAAATGCGAAGAAAGAAATAAGGCCGACACCGCCTGAGAGACTACGGTGGCCCACGCCGCGCCCGCTATGCGGAACGGAAACACTATGACCCAGAGCCAGTCGAGCACGATGTTGACGCAGAAGGCGCCTATCATGATATACATCGCCTTGCGCGGAAAGCCGTCATTGCGCACGGCGCCCAGCATCGCCATCGTTATCACCTGAGCGGGCGAAGAAATTATAAGTATCCAGGCGTATTCGTCAGCCATGCGCGCTACGTCCGGCGAAACTTTGTAATAGGTAAGCAGATATTCTGCAAGCGGCGTGAGCAGCAAAGTTGCGGCAAGCGACGCGGCAAGCGTCATCGCCGCCATCGCCCCCAGTATGCGCTCGGCGCGCGCGTCGTCCTTCTCTCCAAGGCTCATAGCGATGAGCGCGCCCCCGCCCACACCGATGCCCGCGCCTATCGCCGTCACCAGCACCGTGAACGGAAAGGCGAGCCCAATGGCTGCAAGCCCCTGCTGGCCCATCCCCCAGCCGACGAAAAAGCCGTCGACGATGGTATAGACTCCGCTCAAAAGCTGCGAGCCGATGGCCGGCAGGACAAACATAAGAAACAGCCTGTTCAGCTCTTTGTAATTCTTTGTGTGGAACATTTTTAAAACCTCCAAATATAGTACGACTACGGATAATATTATCACGTACTATTTATTAAGTCAACCGCAGAGGGCGACGGACGCGCCGCACAAGGAGCTGATATATTTTACAAAGAGACGCCATTACTGAAATATTGATATATACTTTACATAGCGTCTATATAGCGTCTTTAATAGGAAGAGCCGAAGGAAATGATGAAATGAAATTCTTCAAAGCTCCGGCAAAAAACGCGGTGGAGCAGCACGCGCGCATGACCTGCGGCCCGGTGGGGCCGCTTATCGTTTCTCTTGCGCTGCCCACCATCGCAAGTATGCTGGTCACCACAATATATAATACGGCGGATACCTACTTCGTCTCGCAGCTTGGAACGAGCGCAAGCGGCGCTGTGGGCGTCGTCTTTTCTCTGATGTCCATCTTTCAGGCGGCGGGCTTCACGCTCGGCATGGGAGCCGCAAGCGTCATAGCTAGGATGCTTGGCGCGGGCGACGCGCGCGCGGCAAGCGAATACGGCTCGACTTCGTTCTTTTCCGCGATGTTCACTGGCGCCGTCATCTGCGCGGCCGGCCTTTTCTTTCTCGACCCGCTGATGAGGCTTTTGGGCTCGACGCCTACGATACTTCCCTACGCCCGCGACTACGCGCGGTGGATATTGCTTGGCGCGCCCGTCATTTGCAGCTCGCTCTCTATGAACAACATCCTGCGCTCCGAGGGCAAGGCGGCCTTTGCCATGTGCGGCCTTGTGAGCGGAGGCGTGCTGAATATGGCGCTCGACCCTATATTCATCTTCGCCTTCGGCTGGGGCATATCGGGCGCGGCCGCCGCAACGCTGCTTTCGCAGTGCGTCAGCTTCTCCATCCTCTTTTCTTTCTTCGCGCGCGGAAAGAGCGTCATCAAGCTTTCGCCAAAGAACATATCGCGCAGGGCCGCCGTCTTTTTCTCCATCCTGCGCCTCGGCTGCCCCTCTCTTTCACGGCAGGGGCTTGCGGCTGTCGGGACGGCGGCGCTCAACACGGCGGCCGGAGGCTGGGGGGACGCAGCGGTGGCCGCAATGTCCATCGTCGGGCGCACCTTCGCGCTCATACTCTCCGTCATGATAGGATTGGGACAGGGCTTTCAGCCAGTCGCCGGATATAATTTCGGCGCGCGAAACTACCGCCGCGTGCGCGACGCCCTCTGGTTCACTGTAAAAACGGGAATGGCGATGATGGCCGTGCTTTCTGCCGTCTGCTGGTTCTTCGCGCCCGACATAATCGCATTCTTCCGCGGCGAGGACGCAATGGTCATAGCGATAGGCACGCGCGCCATGCGCTGGCAGGCGGCGGCGCTGCTGCTTCAGCCGCTCTTTGTGGCAACGAACATGGCGCACCAGTCCACGGGCATGGCGGGACGCGCCACATTCCTGGCCTGCACGCGTCAGGGCATCTATTTCCTGCCGCTGATAACGCTGCTGCCCGCCATCTTCGGCCTCACGGGAGTGGAGGCGACGCAGCCCATCTCCGACGTTCTGAGCTTCGCCACAAGCATTCCGTTCCTCTACTATTTTTTAAAGATGCTGAAACAAAAAGAACTGGAAAAAACGGCGATGTAAGCCAAGAAAACGCATAGGCGGCATCTTGCTGCGGACATGATAAAGCGCCGGCTGGACGCAAAGGTCCAGCCGGCGCCATTTTATCTCTTAACAGAAAATGCCCCTACAAGAGCGCCATGCGGTAGCGTTTTTCGGGACGCCCGACCTTACGGTAGGCGTACTCCACCACCACGCGCTCGCTCATCGTCAAAAACTCAAGATAACGGCGCGCCGTAGAACGAGAGATGCCAAGCTGATCGCCCACCTCCTGCGCGGAGTAGGTCTCCTCCGTCGCTTTGAGGAAGCTCTCTATCTCGTTGAGGCATTTGAGCTGAAGCCCCTTCGGAATGGAGCGGTTGTTGGCCCAAGAGGCGTCGTGGCTCTTCATCGAGATGAGCGCGTCAAGGTCCTCCTGCTGCCACGGGCGCGTGCGTCCAGTCAGGGAATGATGGTAGAGCTGATAATTTTTCAGCGCCGCCCGCAGCCTCTCAAAGGAAAAGGGCTTCACAAGAAATTCAAAGACGCCGGAGCAGAGCGCCTTTCGCACAAGCTCTGGGTTGTCGCCGGAAGAGACGACGATATAATCGGTGCGCGGAAATTCGCTGCGCAGCTCGCCAAGCCCGGCCTCCGGGCTGAAATCCTTCAAATAGAGGTCCAGCAGCACGACATCGACATCGATGCAGCGCATGGCCTCAAACATCGCGGTTCCCGTAGAGACGCACTTAAGAAGCATGAAGGCGTTATCGTTATTGATAACGTCGGCGTATAGTTTCTGAAGAAGCGGGTCTGATTCGGCAATGAGTACCTTTAAACTGCGCATATGCCACTTTCTCCTCTCATAAAATGATGACATCAGGAAGGGACACGGCAGCTGCCGGGCAGATGACGGGCTTCCCCTTTCCAACTGGGAGGCGCCTCCGTTTCCAGAGACACCCAACGGTCTTTCTCCATAGAAAGATGATTTCCACAGGAAATAAGACTCGGGGTTATATCTACTTAATTTCACTTATGATTATAACAAAGAGCGCCCTTTCGTCAAGAAACGGCGCGCCCCGCACGCAAGCGGCGCGCCGTTTTATTTTCCGGCGAAAATAGGCGGTAAAACAGTGCAGAGTGCGGACAAGTCCGATATAATGTAGAGGCGGAATAAAATAACGCCGCGCCGCGCATGAGGCGCGATAGAAAGAAAGAGGTGCCGTCTATGAATCAGATCTGGAACCCGGAAAGTTACAAAAACAGCGCGGACTTCGTGCCGAAGTTTGGACGCCCCGTTATAGAACTGCTTGAACCAAAGGCTGGAGAAAGAGTGCTCGATCTCGGCTGCGGCACGGGCGTACTCACCAAAGAACTTGCCGATATGGGCTGTTCAGTCATCGGGACGGATTCAAGCCCCGAGATGGTTGAGGCCGCAAAGGAGCTTGGCATCGACGCGCGCGTTGCCGACGCGCAGACGCTGAAGATGGATGAGAAATTCGACGCGGTGATCAGCAACGCCGCCATCCACTGGATGCCTGACCACTACGCCGTAGTGCGCCGCGTCTGGAACCTTCTGAAGCCGGGCGGCCGCTTTGCAGCCGAATGCGGCGGAGAGGGCTGCGTGCGCATCATCCGCGAAGGCATAAAAATTGCGCTCATAAAGCGCGGCATCGACTATAAGGCGCGCAACCCGTGGAAATATCCTGAGCTTGGAACCTTCTCCGACATTCTGGAGAGCCAGGGCTTCAAGGTAAAATTCATAGCGAGGATAGACCGTCCCACACCCCTTGAAAAGGGCCTCCGTGGATGGCTCGAGGTCTTCACGGCAAGCCACACCGCCGGCTTCACGCAGGACGAGAAAGAGTCGTTCTACAAAGAGGTGGAGGACTACTGCCGCCCGCTGCTTTTTGACAAAGAAAAGGGATGGACCGCGGACTACGTCCGCCTGAGATTCCTCGCGGTAAAGCCGGAGGAATAACCCCGGAAGAACTACCCAATACCAACTAAAACGAGAGGCCGCCGTAAAATCAGGAGCGCCTCTCGTTTTCTAAAACTATCTGCAAAAAATCTATTTATCAAAAAGTTCCGAATGGCTCCCCGCCGCCGCAAGCTTTAAAGTGTTATCATCACCTTTTTTATATATCAGCAGTAAATCAGGAGCAAGGTGCAATTCCCTGTAGCTCTTCCATCCGCCTATGAGAGCGTGGTCTTTGAATGACGCTGGAATATCCGCATCGTTCATCAAGAGGGCCACAGCTTCGTCAATAACGCCCAGCGGCGCTTGCTGGCGGCAGATGCGTTTCAAATCTTTTCTGAACCTGGCGGAGAGGACCAGCTCTCGCATCAGCTTTTTATTCCCGCCACCCTATACATATCCTCGATTGAGGCGCAGCGTTCGCCGCCGCCGGACTCCAGTTCGTCTATCGCGGCTCTTACGCTTTTATTCGGCCTCTGAGGCACTGAAATCTCAAAAGGAACCCTTCCCTCTGCCGCGAATTTTGTAACAAAGGCGTTGATGAGAGAGGCAAGAGGAATGCCCACAGCCGCCGCGTTTTCCATCGCCTGTTTTTTCACATCTTTTTTTATCCTCACTGTAATGATCTCCACGCTGGAAACGGCCATTGTCATCGCTCTCCTTTATATAATATCTATTTGCTATCTATTATATATCTCATAACTGGTCGCATCAACCATGAAACCTACAAAACAAGCAAATACGCAAAACTATTTAAAAGGCCTTGCTATTCTGGCAGAGTAGCTGGGCGCAACTATGGAATAACCGAAAACTGTCTTGGCGCGGACATCATCTAGGGAGCTTCTGGCGGCAAGGCAGGATTCAACTCGCCAGCTGGCAGAAACGGCAAACATTATTATTTGTGGCAACCAAAGAAATTCTGCCGCCACCAACACCAGCGCCAAGCGAAAGTTCGAGCGGCGGCTGCAACACTGGTCTAGGAATCTTTGCCCTTACGTTATTGATGCCGATTGTTATACGCAAAAAGAAATAATAAAAAAGAATCTGGCTGTTCGTAGGCATTGATTATACAAACAAGGCCGCTTGCAAGACGAGCGGCCTTGTTTTCAGCGGGCGTTCTTTTACAGCCCGCGCGCTTTTAATTCCGCAGTTATCTTTTCGTATAACGGAGCGGAGGCGCCCGCACGTTTTGCCATGCGCGGCACTTCGTAGACGAGGCCGTCTATTTCGGAACGTCCTCCGGCGCGGATGTCGCGCTGCATCGAGGTCGAGGCGTCGGGCGCAAGCGCGTCCAATATCTTGAGGTTTGCCGCCTCCATCTCTACGGGCAATTTTATGCCGGAGGCGTCGGCCAGCAGAACGAGTTCGCGCACGAGGGCTGTGAAGAGCCGGCGCTCCTCCCCCGCTCGCTGCATCGCGTCGGCGAGCACGTCGTGATACTGGCCGCAGGCCGCCATAGCTGAAACAAAGGTGAATTTGCGGAATGCGTCGCGTTTTATGTCGCGGGATAGCACAGTCTCTATGCCGGCCGCGCGCAGGTCGTCCGCCGTCCGTGTCAGGATTTCAGATTCGCTGCCGTCCGGCAGCCCGAAGACTACGCGGAAGATTTTCCCATTCATCGCAATCTTTCCCGGCTCTTTTATCTGAGAGGCGATGTAGACGCAGCCCTCGGCGGTGACGGCCGCGGGAAGCCGGCGCGCTATGGCGCTGCCTGTGCCGTAGATGTTGAGCAGCGGTATGACGGCGCAGCCGTGCGCCGCCGCGCGCTCTATAAAGGGCATGACCTCCGGCATCGAGTAGCCCTTTACGCAGATAAAGATGACGTCGGGGCGCGCATCGTAATTTTCCATCTCACAGGCCGCAAGCGGCGCTGTGAAGCAGAAGCCGCCTGCCTCTTCCACGGTGACGCCTCCGGCCGTCTTTATAGCGGCAAGGTGCGCGCCGCGCGCGATGAGCGTAACGTCGAACCCGCCTCGGCCCATGTATGCAGCAAGCGTCCCTCCGACGCCGCCCGCGCCGATTATCAGATATTTCATTTATTCAACGAGCCTCCATAATCATCAGCTTTGATAAAACTATAGAGGCATTATATGCCACAGGAGGCCGCAAGAAAAGCGCGCGCCCTTTGAACAAGACCGGGCAAACAATGCTGCCGCGGCGGAAAGTCGCCGGTCAGATTTTTAGTGTCCTGTCAGCGGTCGTTCCCATAGATTTTCAGCGCTTCATCAAAGCCGAAGCGCCGGAAGGCCTCCCAAAAGGCGGCTCGTTCCTGCGGGAACGGGACGGCTTTCGAGAGCCGCTGCTGCTCCGCCGTTATCTCCTCTTTGGGACGCAAAAAGATGGAAATATCCTTTGACATTGCGTCAAGCATCTCGCCGCCTTTTTTCGTGTTTGTCATGATTAGGGAGACGCCTCGTCTGTCGCACAGTTCGGGTGCATATTTTTCTATTCCCCAGCAGTCGGCGATCGTCATGTCCGACGGGCGTCTGGTGTCGGTGAAGGGGCAGACGCCGCATGAGGGGCGCGATATGAGGCGCTCGCGCACGAAGAGGCGGTAGTATCTTTCATCTTCAAATTCTTCTTGCGCGCCCTCGACCCTATAGATGAAGCCCTTGTTGCTGTTGTCTCTGTTCCACTCGTATTTTTTTGAACGAAACTGCGCTGCGGTCACCTTGCCGCCGCGTTCGCGGCCCAGAAGTTTTTTATATTCCTCCCAGATGAGCGGACTGGGCACGCTGTGGCAGATGAGGTCGCATATAAAAAGCTCCGCCGGCTCCGCGCCGTCAAAGAGAGCGCGCACCGCGGCGCACTGGCATGGAGTGCCGGTAAAGAGCGCGGGGCCGCGCGCGGCATCTTCTTTTATTGCAGCAAGAACGGAGCGGATGTCGCTTTGGACATATTTTGAAAGGCGCATTCGGTCGCGTCCTTCCGAAGCGCGCGCGGCGCGGTGGACAACGCACAGTTCGTCGTCAAAGTCCGCTCCGTATACTACGCCGCCACGCCGCAGGACGACGTCCGAAAGCGCGGTAAAAGCGCCTCCCGATGTGGAGCGCATGAGCACCTCTTCCGACTTGTGGGTGGCGGCGTAAAAACAGGGCTCGTCCGCCTCTTTGAAGCGATCTTTGCGCAATAGGGGACAGCTCTTTACGCAGAGCCCGCAGGCGACGCAGAGGGCGCCGTCGATCTCAGGATATAAGAAGCCCTCGGCGTCCTCCTTCATCGTTATCGCACGTTTTGGGCAGCGCGCCTCGCACAGGCCGCACCCGCAGCAGTTTTTCTTACCGCTGTAGACCGATTCCATATCTATCCACCAGCTTTCTTCACGAAGACCGCCCTTATTTTACGCCTTTGCAGTCGCCATGAGCAGTTTTATTCTGTTGAGCTGGTTGGTGGTGCTGACGCTCGCGTCGTAGTCGAGCGGCAGGATGTTGGCGCCTTTGAAGCGGCGTTTCAGCTCTTTTATGACGCCTTTGCCGGTGACGTGGTTCGGCAGGCAGGCGAAGGGCTGCACGCAGAGGACGTTGGTAACTCCGCTTTCTATCAGCGCCATCATTTCAGCGGTCAGAAGCCAGCCCTCTCCGGCCTGGTTCGCCTGCGAGACGACGGAGCCGCCCAGGCGCGCAAGCTCCTCTATTTTATGCGGGACGCCGAAACGCGTGCCGTGCAAAGCTTCGGCTATGGGGGCCTTTATCTTTTCTATCGCCCAGAGGCCCGCCTCGCTGAAGAGGCGCGGCAAAAACGCGCCTGCGAGGCCCTTGCCGGCGTAGACGGCGTCGTAGAGGCAGTAGGAGATGAAGCTGCTCATATCCGGCAACACGGCCTCGCCGCCCTCCTCCTCTATCAGCTCGACCAGCCGTTCGTTGGCGTTTGCGTGGTATTTGACCAGTATCTCGCCGGTGATGCCGACGCGCGGGCGCTTTATGTCGTCTATGGGCACGGCGGCAAAATCGCGCGTCATCTCGCGGACGTCGCTCTTGAAGCGGAGCCAGCTTCCGGCGCGGATGTTTTCTTTTATGCGGGCGGCCCAAAGGTCATGGAGCCTCATGCTCTCGCCCTTGTCCCGTTCATAGGGGCGGGTGCGGAGCAAAAGGCGCATGAGCAGGTCTCCGTAGAAGAGCCCGAGCGTCGCTCGCCAGGCGACGCGCGGCGGCAGCTTGAAGCCCTCCGCCTCGCCCTCCTTCTGACGATTCAGCGCAAGGACGCGCACCTGCGGAAAGCCGGCGGCGGAAAGAGCGCCGCGCAGAAGGTGGATGTAGTTGCTGGCGCGGCAGGCCCCTCCGGTCTGCGCGTAGAGGCAGTCCGTTTTTTCCGGGTCGTAGCGGCCGCTTTTCAGCGCCTCGATGAACTGGCCTACGACCATCATCGCAGGATAGCAGACGTCGTTGTTGACATAGCGAAGCCCAAGCTCCACCGTCTCGCGCCCGCCCTCCGGCAGCACCTTCAGATCCACGCCGCTGCCGTCGAAGGCCGCCTCGATGAACTGGAAGTGAAAGGGCGAAAGCGGCGGACAAAGCAGCGTACGTCCGCCTGGGCGCGCCTTGCTTTTCGCCTTTGCAAGAGGCGGCGCGGCGCAGGGGCTCTTTTCTCCCCGTTCCATTTTCATAGCGGCAAGCAGCGAACGTATCCGTATCTTTACAGCGCCGTTGTTTTTTCCCTCGTCGATCTTTATCAGGGTGTGGAGCTTGCCGTGCCGCGCGAGTATCTCCGCGGTCTGTTCTGTGCTGATTGCGTCCAGACCGCAGCCGAAGGAGTTGAACTGCACAAGCTCCACCTTTTTAAAGGCGGGATGTTTCGCCGTCACCATCGCGGCGCGGTAGAGGCGCGAATGATACACCCACTGATCCACCGCGCCGATTTCGTCTTTATCATCAAGGCCGTCAGCCATGCCGCATACGGAGTCCTCTGTGAAGAGCGTCACTCCGTAGCTGTTTATCAGCTCCGGTATGCCGTGGTTGACTTCGGGCGACAGGTGGTAGGGGTGTCCCGCAAGGACGATGCCGACCCCGCCGTGTTCGGCAAGCCACGCAAGCGCCTGCCTGCCGAAGTCCGCGATGTCCGCCTTGCAGGCCCGGGCTGCTGCGGCGGCGGCACACGCTGCGCGACGCAGCTCGGCCTTTGAGACGCCAAACGACGCAAGCGCCGGAGCAAGCGTCTCTGCCAGAGCGGCCTCGTTTTCTATCGAAAGCGCGGGCTGGATGAAGTTGACGCGGCCGTCGTTCAGCCGGTCGATGTTGAGGCGCGCGACGTCGGGATAGCCTGTGACGACCGGGCAGTTGTAGTCGTTCTGCGCATCCGCGAACTCTTTTTTCTCATGGAGGATTATCGGGTAGAAGATGTTTTTCACGCCGCGTTCAAGCAGCTCCGTGATGTGGCGGTGCGCCAGCTTCGCCGGATAGCAGACGGTCTGCGACGGGATCGTCTCGATGCCAAGATTTTCGTCGGGCGACTTTCCCGAAAGCTCCACGCGAAACCCAAGCTCCGTAAAGAGCGTGAACCAGTACGGATAATTTTCGTAGAGGTTGAGCACGCGCGGTATCCCAAGCGCGCCGCGCGGCGCGTTTTCGGCCTCAAGCGGCCTGTAATAGTCAAAGAGCCGTTTATATTTTTTCTCAAAAAGGTTCGGAGGAAGCGGCTCGTGCGTCACGGCGCAGCCGCCGCGCTCGCAGCGGTTGCCGGAGATATATTTTTTGCCGTCCGGGAAGGCGGTGAGCGTCAGCAGGCATCTGTTGCCGCAGCCGGCGCAGCTCTGCGTCGTCGCCGTCGTGCGAAATGAAGCGAGCGCCTCAGCGCCGATCAGCGTGCTTTTTTCACCGCGCCGCTCACGCGCGATGAGCGCGGCGCCGAAGGCCCCCATAAGCTCCGAGATGTCGGGGCGCACCACGACGCGCCCCGTGACAAGCTCAAAGGCGCGCAGCAGAGCGTCGCTGCGAAATGTGCCGCCCTGCACCACGATGCGCTCGCCCAGCTCCGCCGGGTCTTTTATCTTGAGCACTTTATAGAGCGCGTTTTTGACAACGGAGTAGACTAGCCCCGCCGAGATGTCGCGCACGGAAGCACCCTCTTTCTGCGCCTGACGCACCCTGGAGTTCATGAACACGGTGCAGCGCGAGCCTAAGTCCACCGGAGAGAGGGAGCTTTCCGCGGCGCGCGCGAACTCGGCCATCTCCATGTTCAGCGATTTCGCGAAGCTCTGCAAGAAGGAGCCGCAGCCCGAGGAGCAGGCTTCGTTGAGGAAGACTCCGTTTATGACGCCCTCTTTTATGCGCAGGCACTTCATATCCTGACCGCCGATGTCAATGACGAAATCTGCTCCGGGGAGCACGAAGCCCGCGGCCTTGGCGTGCGCCACAGTCTCGACCTCTCCCGTATCGACGCAAAAGGCGGCCTTTATCAGCTTTTCGCCGTAGCCTGTGACGCCGCTGCCCGCAATCACCGTCTGCTCCGGCATCTGCGAGTAAAGCTCAAGCAGCGCCTCTCGCACGGTCTTCAACGTATCGCCTACGCCTGTTTGCATATATTTTGAAAAAAGCAGCTCCCCGCCGTCGCCTATGAGCACCATCTTCGTCGTCGTAGAGCCTACGTCTATGCCAAGATAGGCGTCGCCCTTATGTTCGCTCAGGCAGGCGCGCTTTGCGCGGCATGAGGAATGCCTCTGTCTGAAGCTTTCAAGCTCCGTTTCGTCATTAAAAAGAGGCGGAAGCGCGGAACCGCGCCCCTCCGCGTGGGAGATGAAAAAATGCTCCGCGCGCCGCTGGAGCACGTCCGCACCCACGGCGCCCTGCCTTTTGGCGCTGATGGCCGCGCCCATCGCAACGTAAAGGTGCGGGTTTTTCGGGAAGATACATTGGTCAAGAGGCAGCCGCAGCGTCTCGGTGAAGCGGCTGCGCAGCTCCGAAAGAAAATAGAGCGGCCCTCCGAGGAAGGCGACTCTCCCCGCTATCCTTCTGCCGCAGGCGAGGCCGCTTATCGTCTGGTTGACTATGGCCTGAAAGATGGAGGCGGCCACGTCCTGACGCGACGCGCCGTCGTTGAGCAGCGCCTGCACGTCGGTCTTCGCAAAGACGCCGCAGCGCGAAGCTACGGGGTAGATTGTCTTATGGCCCTTCGCAAGCTCGTTCAGCCCGGCCGCGTCTGTGCCAAAAAGCGTCGCCATCTGGTCGAGAAAGGCGCCAGTGCCGCCGGCGCAGGTCTCATTCATGCGCTGCTCCGCGCCGGCCTCGTCAAAAAACGTTATCTTCGAGTCTTCGCCGCCCAGCTCTATGCAGACGTCCACGCCGGGCAGAAAGCGCGTGATGCTCGCGGTGCAGGCTATCTGCTCCTGCGTGAAGGGCACGTCCATCCCGCGCGCAAGTTCAAGCGCGCCGGAGCCGGCCATTGCAAGCGTCATCTTTGACTCTGAAAAAGAATCCCTTATATCGTTCACAAGTTTTCCCACTGCCGTCTTTATGTCGGCGAAGTGTCTGCTGTAACGGCTGAAGACTATCCTGTCCTGCTCGTCCAGCACAACCGCTTTGGCAGTCGTGGAGCCTATATCAAGCCCTGCGTGAAGAAGTTCCATTGAAGCTCCCCCTAATTCGTTCACCGTGGATAACGGATGCGCCGAAAGCGGCCGCAGCAGCCGCTGTGGTCCCGTCTTTTGCATATCCGAGCCGCCCCGAAGCGCCCTATGGCGCGCCTTGGGCAAAATTTTAGCTTTGCGTCAAATGAAGCCGGTCAAAGAAGGGGGTGTTTTTTATTTCCTGAAAACCATTTCGGAAGAAGGATGAGACTGCTGCTCACAGCCGACGGACAGATTCCATTGCTCCCATTCGCGCGGACGTTCTGCGGAGATACGCATACTCTTTGAGAACGCCACAGCAAGAGGCCTGGGCAAGAACGCCGTCTTGAGCTGAGAAAAACGCTGCGCCGCACCGCAGCGCGAGGAGACTAGAGTGCCGTCGTTCACGTTTTTTACCGCATGGACTACATAGAGGTCGCTTGCGCTGTGCATGTCGGAAGGGAAAGGGCTTTCCACTGAGAGCATGATGAATGCCTGCAACGAAATATAGAAGGCCGCTATAAGCATAGCGTAATATGATTTTCTTGCATTGCCTGCGAAATACTCCATGCCAGCGCCTCCTTATCAATAATAGAGTAGCATATTTTGATAAAAACGCCATATTTTTCTAAAAACATCAAAATCAAAAAAGGCGTCGGCAAAAAAACAGAGGCGTGGGGGGGGGGGGGGGGGGGGGGGGGGGGGGGGGGGGCGGCGCGGGGGGTGTTGGGTGTGGGGGTGTGGG
>JAVVPF010000004.1:62847-108459 GCA_036655895.1 Cloacibacillus sp.
TAAAAAAAAAAAAAAAAAAAAAACCCGGGCCCCCAAAAAACCAGCGGGGGGGCCGCCCCCCCCCCGGCCCCGGCCCCCCACGCCTCTGTAAATTATTTTTTAGTTTACATGGCCTTCTTATAGAGCTCCATTATCTCGTCTTTGTTCGTTTTGCGCGGGTTGCCCGGGGTGCAGACGTCGGCGAAGGCGGAATCCGTCAGGAACTGCAAGTCCTCTTCTTTGACGCCAAGCTCCGAAAGCTTCTGCGGGATGTGGACGTCGAGCGCAAGCTGGCGCACAGCGTCGACCGCGGCTTTGCGGTACTGCTCCGGACTCATTTCGTCTACGCCCGCGACGTGGAAGGCGCGCGCGATCTCGCGGAATTTTTCGCCTGTGTACTCGGCGTTGTATTCCATGATGAAGGGCAGAAGCAGCGCGTTTGCTACGCCGTGCGGCGTGTCGTAGAAGGCGCCAAGAGGATGCGCCATTCCGTGGACGAGGCCGAGGCCGACGTTTGAGTAGGCCATGCCGGTCACGTACTGGCCAAGGGCCATCTTCTCGCGCGCGGCGGCATCTCCGTCGTTTACCGCGGCGCGCAGGTTGTCCGCGATTATCTGGATGGACTTTAAGCTGAACATGTCGGAGAGTTCCCATGCGCCCGGCGTGACATAGCCTTCGATGGCGTGCGTAAGCGCGTCCATGCCGGTGGCCGCGGCAAGCCCCTTCGGCATCGAGCTCATCATGTCGGAGTCGACGACCGCTATCTGCGGGATGTCGTGCGGGTCTACGCAGACGAACTTGCGCTTTTTCTCTTCGTCTGTGATGACGTAGTTGATGGTGGTCTCAGCCGCCGTACCGGCCGTTGTGGGCACGGCGAAGATAGGCACCGCCGGCTTTTTTGTGGGGGCGACGCCCTCAAGCGAGCGGACGTCGGCGAACTCCGGGTTGTTTATGATGATGCCGGTGCCCTTTGCGGTATCCATCGAAGAGCCTCCGCCAATTGCTATGAGATAATCCGCGCCGGCCTTTTTGAAGGCGGCTACGCTGTCCTGCACGTTCTTTATCGTCGGGTTCTGCTTCAGCCCGTCAAAGACCTCGTATGGGAGGCCGGCCGCATCCAGCACGTCAAAGACACGCTTTGCCACGCCGAATTTTATAAGATCCTTGTCCGTTACGACGAGCGCCTTTTTGAAGCCGCGGCGCTTCACCTCATCCGGGATGTTTTTTACAGCTCCCGCTCCAAAATATGCCGTTGGGTTCCATACCATGCGATTTGCCATTGTTATCTCTCCTTTATAAGTTTAGTTTTTGCCTTTCGTGCAATGATTCACTTATCTGTAATTATTACTATAGTCCTTTGCGCGATTTTTTCAAGCCCGCGCATACCGAAATTCACGCAGCAGTCGGCTTAGGCGCTCTTTCGTTTGACAGAGGAGAGCATCAAATATAAGATTGACGGACTAAGGCGTATATAAAAGGATGGGATGATGTTTTGAATAAATTTGCGAAGTGGTTTCTCTGGGCGGTATTTGCGGCCTTTATGATAGGGCTCTTGCCCTCCATTGTTTCACTTGCGCAGGAGCTTTTCGTCTATACGGAAAAGGGCCTTGACGTAACGCCGCATTTCACAAAGATGACTGGCTCTTTCTGCCGCATCCTCAAAAGCTACGCCTGGCATTTTATAATCCTCTATTCGATGCTTGTAGCCGCCGTCATTTTCATGGAGGGGCAGAACCCGGACAGGACCATCCTCTGGCTTCTCGTGCTCATCTTCGTGCCGGTGCTTGGATTTTTTATCTATCTCATCATGGGGCCGGATCTAAAGAGCATCACGAACCGCAGGCAGTTCCGCCCCGCGAAAAATTACGACTTCGACCATTCGCCGTTCCCCCAGCATAAGGAATCAGAGTTTTTGATAGGCCGACTGCTGCACGCGGCAAGCGGCGCCGACCTCTTGATGCGCAACCGCGTGAAAATACTGCTGAACGGCGACGAGACCTTCCCCGCCATTGAAGAGGCGCTCCGTCAGGCGCAAAGCTTCATCCACATGGAATTCTTCGTGGTGCGGGGAGACGCGCTCGGCGCCCGCATCGGCGCGCTGCTTAAGGAGGCCGCCGCCCGCGGCGTCAAGGTGCGCCTGCTTTACGACGCGGTCGGAAGCTGGGGGCTGAAGCCGGCCTTCGTGAAAGACCTCACGGCGGGCGGCGTAGAGTGCCGCGCCTTTCTGCCGGTGGCGCTTCCGCTTTTTCGGCGCAAGATGAACTTCCGCAACCACAGAAAAATACTCGTAGTAGATGACGCCGTGGGCTTCACGGGCGGCCTCAATATCGGAGAGGAGTACGAGGGAAAGGGTCATCTTGGCTTCTGGCGCGATACCTTCGTGCGGCTTGAAGGCGAGGCTGTGCCCGCGCTGCATAAGATATTCCTGCACGACTGGTGCGTACGCGACACCGGAGAACCGGTCGCCATCTGCGAGGAACTTGAACTTCTCGTAGACGGCCGTCCCATCGAACGCGACTATTCCGACTTTCCAGTCGTCCCGCTTCAGGTTGTGGCAAGCGGCATCGACAGCGTGTGGCACTCCATCGCTAAGGGTTATTACGGCATGATCTCGCGCGCGCAGCGGCGCGTTTGGGTGACGACGCCCTACCTCGTCCCCGGGCCGGAGCTTATGGGAGCCTTCGTCGCATCATCGCTTGCCGGCGTAGACGTGCGCATCATGATGCCTTCGACAAAAGACCATTTCCTCGTCTACTGGGGCAGCCGCAGCAACGTCGAACCGCTTCTGCGCGCCGGAGTCCGCGTCTTCATGTACAAAAAGGGCTTCATACACACGAAATCCGTGCTCTGCGACTCAAGCATAGCCTCAGTCGGCACCTGCAACATGGACGTGCGCAGCCTTGATATAAACTTTGAAGACCAGCTCTTCATCTACGACAAAAATATAGCGGAAGAGTTTGGACGCCAGTTTGAAAAAGATATGCTCGACGCCTGCGAGATAAAGCTTTCCGAATGGGAAAAGCGCCCTCTGTGGCAGAAGATACTTGAATCATTCGGCAGGCTCTATTCGGCGCAGATTTAATGACGGACAGGGTATTTGAACGGCGCTTTTCCGAACATTCAGCCTTCTGGCTCGTCTGCGGCGTCGTTCTCTGTTTCATCTATTTATATATATACAACAGGCTTGCCGCGGCGGACGCACGCGGCACGGCGGGCGTTGTCTGGATAATGGCCTGCGTCGCAATGACGGGGCTCTCCTACCTGGCACGGCGCACAAAGCGCCTGCGCAGCGCGGCTCTTCGCCGCTGGACGGACCGCGCAGGCAGCGTCTGGCTGTTATTTGTTCTATTTTCGTTTTTCCTCATGATCTTTTTCGACCTAGTAAACTACATGCTGGAGGCCGCGGCGCAGCCGGCCTCCGAAGCGGCGCTTGCGATGGCGGCGGCCGCGGCGGTCATTGCCTTCGGCATAAGAGAGGCCCACACGATACACAGCACCTACATGACGCTGCCCACCGACAAACTGCCGAAGCATACGAAGCGGCTGCGCATCGTGCAGCTTACCGACCTGCATCTCGGCCCCTACACCGGCGTGAAACTGCTGGCGGCCGTCCTGCGGCGCGTCCGCGAAGCGCGCCCCGACATGGTGGTGGTCACGGGCGACGTGGCGGACGGCTGCCTTGAAGGGCGCGGCCGCGAAGCCTCAATGTTCCGCCGCATACGTCCAAAGTACGGCTTTTTCGCCGTCACGGGCAACCACGATTACTACGACGACATCGACAAAGCCGTTGATTTCATGGAGCGTTCCGGTATGCGCGTGCTGCACAACGAATGGGTCGAGGCGGGCGGCCTCTGCGTCATCGGCGTAGACGACGCGGCCCACCTGCAAAAGGCGAAATGGGGGCTTTCTCGCTCCGAGACCGCCATCGTAAACGCGCGCTGCGAGCATGAGGGGCTTTTTACGCTCCTTCTGCGCCACCGCCCCGTCGTTGAAATAGGCACGGAGGGGATGTTCGACCTGCAGCTGTCGGGGCACACGCACGGCGGGCAGATGATACCCCTGCCCACCTCGCGGCTTCTCATTGCGGGCCATTCTCGCGGGCTTAAAAAACTCAAAAACGGCAGCACTCTCTACACAAGCAACGGCGCGGGCTACGTAGGGCCGCCCGTGCGCCTCATGGCGCCGCCGGAGGTCGTGGTTATCGACCTCGTGCAAAAGGAAAAGGAATAAAATTGGCGCGCCCGCGGAATTTCGACCAGGAAAAATTTGGCCGTCTAGACGGCCTTCTGCCTGAGGCAAAGGGCAAAATAAGCGCGCCGCGCGAAACACTGCCAAAGGAGCTGGACATCCCCGGCCTCCCGGATGGCGCGTGGACGGCGCGCGGCGTCTACCGCATGGAACGGCGCTTCGCCTACGGCAGATACTACGGCAAGCGCCAGCTCGCCCCCCTGCGCAAAAGCGGAGAGACGCTTTCGCACTGGGGCGGCACGCCCGTTTCCGTATTTCTTGACACGGAGACGACGGGGCTTTCCGGCGGCACAGGTACATACGCCTTTCTCATCGGGCTTGGCCTCTGCCATGAAGATTTTTTCAGCGTAGTCCAGCTCTTTCTTGCCGGCCCGGCGTGGGAACGCGCGTGGCTTGCCGCAATAGAGGACGAACTCCCCGCGGACTGCGGCCTCGTCACCTACAACGGGCGCGCCTTCGACCTGCCGCTGCTGCGCACGCGCTACACGCTCTCCCGCGCCGTGCCATCATGGAACACGGCGCCGCACATAGACCTGCTGACGCTTGCGCGCCACTTCTACAGAGAGCGGCTTTCCTCCTGCTCGCTTGGCTCCATAGAACGCAACGTGCTTGGGCTGAACCGAAGCGGAGAGGACGTCCCCGGAAGCGAGATCCCGTGGATGTACACTCAGTTCCTCCGCGACCAGGACGCGGCTCCGCTGCGCGGCATCTTCTACCACAACACGCTAGACATAGTATCGCTCGCCGCCTTGCAGCTTCAGGTAGCAGAGATGGCCTGCGGCCAGTGCTCCTGCGCCGCGGAGATGCTGCGCGCGGGCGACCTCTGGGCCGCAAAAGGCTTTTACGAAAAGGCGCGCGAACTGTGGCGCGCCGCGCTCGATTTCCCGCAGGACAGACATCTTGCGCTGCTGCGGCTCGCCGAGACAGAACGCGCCGCCGGCAACTACGAAGCAGCCCACGCCTGCTACGCGGAGGCGCTAGAGACCGACCGCCGCCCAGTCCCCACACTGGAGGCGATGGCAAAGCTCGAAGAGCACAAACTAAAACGCTGCGAAGAGGCCCTGGCCCACACTCGCGCCGCCCTCCGCTGGCTTGAAGGCCACCGCATATTCAAAGACAAACGCTGGCAAACCGACCGTGAAAACCTCCTCTACCGCGAAGAGCGCCTGATAAAAAAACTGGAAAAAGGCCGCTGCGAGACAGAGGCGCCCGATGAGGAAGAATAGTAGCGGCGGCGAAGCCCCAAACCTAACGTGAATAATAAAATCCGCCCCGCGAACTGTCTGACTTTGGTTGGTCAAACAGTTCGCGGGGCGGCGTCAATAGCTGCTATGCTTCAGAAAAGCCTAAAATCTAGAAGCCTTCCTGTGCGTTTCTTGCGATTATTTCTTCCTGCTGGTAGTTGTCAAGGTCTACGAAGTAATCGCTGTAGCCGGCTACACGGACGAGGAGGCCGCGGTAGTTGTCGGGGTTGGTCTGGGCGTCGCGGAGCGTTTCCTGGTCTACTACGTTGAACTGGATGTGGTGGCCGCCAAGCTTGAAGTAGGAGCGGATGAGGTTCTTTACTCCTTCTATGCCTTCTTCGCCCGCAAGCACAGAGGGCAGGAAGCGCTGGTTGAGCAGCGTGCCGCCGGACTTTACCTGATCCATTTTGGCAAGCGACTTGACTACGGCGGTGGGGCCGTGGCGGTCTGCGCCGTGGCTCGGTGATGTGCCGTCAGACTCTGGCATTCCGCTGAAGCGTCCGTTCGGAGTGGCCGCCAGCTTCTGTCCGAAGTAGTTGTGGCAGGTGGTGGAGAGCATGTTCAGGTGGTAGGTGGGGCCTAAGATGCTGTGTTTGCCGTTTATCGTCTTGTAGAGGCTCTCGTATACCATTCTCATTATGTCGTCGGCGTAGTCGTCGTCGTTGCCGAAGAAGGGGGTCTTGTTCCAGAGGGTGAGGCGCATCTCTTCGCAGCCTTCCCAGTTCTTCTTTATCGCGTCGACAATCTGTTCGAGCGTGTATCTGCCGTCGTCAAAAACGTGCTTCTTTATGGCGGAGAGGCTGTCTGTGATGGTGCCTATGCCGCAGCACTGGATGTAGTCTGTGTTGTAGCGCGGGCCGCCGTTGTAGTAGTCTTTGCCGTTTTCAATGCAGTCGCGAATGACGCATGAGAGGAATGTGGCCGCCATTTTTGTGGCGTACTGGTAGCGCAGGTAGTTGTCTACTCCGACCTTTGTCTCTACCGCGTATTCCATCTGCTTCTCGAAGGCGTTGTAGAGGTCGTCGAAGGTTTTGAACTCTGAGAGTTCGCCGGTCTTGATGCTGACCTGTTTGCCCGTCAGGAGGTCTACGCCGTTTGAGAGCGTATATTCAAGGAGCTTGGGCACGTTGAGGTAGCCGTGGAGCAGGTAGGCCTCTTTGCCGGCGCAGCCTGTTTCGATGCAGCCTGAGTTTCCGCCTTCGCGTGCGTCTTCAAGCGTTTTGCCGGCGAGCATCTGTTCCTGGATGACCATGTCGCAGTTGAACATCGAGGGGTATCCCATGCCGTTGCGGAATACGCGGGCGGCGGCGCGGAGTACGCTGTCGGGCGTGCGTTCGCTCACCTGTACGTTGCCCTGCGGCTGGAGAAGGCGAAGTTCGTCGAATATCTCAAGGCAGATGTAGGTGACGTCGTTTGAGCCGTCGCGGCCGTCGCGCGTGAGGCCTGCCAGGTTGATGTTGGTGAAGTCGTTGTAGGTGCCGCTTTCTTTTGCCGTGACACCGACTTTCGGAGGCGCAGGGGTGTTGTTGATTTTGATCCAAAGGCAGGAGAGCAGCTCTTTTGCCTCGTCGCGGGAAAGGGAGCCGGCTTTGGTCTCGGTCTCGTAGAAGCGGCCGAGGTGCTGGTCGATGTGTCCGGGGTTCATGGCGTCCCATCCGTTGAGCTCTGTGATGGTGCCGAGGTGGACGAACCAGTACATCTGGACGGCCTCCCAGAAGGTGCGCGGCGCGTGGGCCGGTACCCAGCGGCAGACTTCGGCTATTTTGAGCAGCTCGGCGCGGCGCTTTTCGTCCGTGCATTCGGCCGCCATTTTTTCGGCAAGCTCCGCGTGACGCTCTGCGAAGATTATCATGGCGTCGCAGGAGATGTCCATGCCCTGAAGCTGTTCGTCTTTTGAGGTGGCTTCGGGGTCGTTTATGAAGTCAAGTTTCGCGCGGGCTTCCGCGATGTCTTTTTTGAGGTCGAGCATGCCTTTTTCATAGACGAGGCCGTCAAGCATGGTATGTCCAAGCGCGCGCTGCTCGCCAAATTCGGTGAAGGTGCCCGCTTCGTAGAGATCGGTCCACTTCTTTGGCATACGCTCAAAGAGGCGGTCTCTCATGCAGCGGCCGCGCCAGTACGGCTCCACCTTTTCTTCGTAGACGTCCATGTCTTTGGGGTCTACCGTGTAGTTCTGCTGGGCGCGCGTGGTGAGCACCTCAAAGTCGTGGCGGCTGTGGCAGGTGAGTTCGGGGAAGGTGGATACCGCGCGGGGCTTGGGGCCGCGTTCCGCTACGATAAGCTCTTCAGGGCCGATGTAGATGGTCTTGTTTTCGCAAAGATATTTGAAGTTTGAGGCGCGGAGCACCGGCATAGGAAGCTTGCCCTCGTGCTGGCTGTAAAATTCCGTCTCAAGCACCGCTCTTTCAATGTCGATAGTCGGGTGGGTCTCGAAGCTCTCATCGCGCATTTTTTTGATTCTTTCGTTCATCTCTAATTGCCTCCCGTTTTATGATGTAATAGTTTATCTGTTTCTGTATGGCGTCGCGTAAACGGCGGGAAGCTAACCGCCGATATGTACTTTTAGTCCGTAGCCCTCAAGGATGGCCGCCGCGTGCCGCGTCTGGTTCTCTGTCGGCGGAAGAAGCTCTTCGAGTTTGTACTCCATGTGCCAGCGGTCGTGCTTGCCTTTTGCTACGGTGTGGTAGGGCAGGATGTTTACGGCGGTTATGCCGGAAAGCGGACGCACGAATTTGCCAAGCGCGTGCATGTTTTCGTCGCCGCTGTTTAGCCCGGGCATGAACGGAACGCGGATGTTTATCTTTGCGCCCGCTTCGGCGATCGCCGCCAGGTTCTCAAGGATGACGACGTTGTCCACTCCGGTGTATTCTTTGTGTTTTTCCGGGTCCATGTGCTTTATGTCGTAAAGGTAGAGCTCTGCGCGTTTGACGGAGTCCATTATGATGCTTTTCTGGACGAAGCCGCAGGTATCAAGCGCTCTGTGGAAGCCGGCCGCGCCGCAGGAGTCAAGCGCGTCAAAGAGGAACTCGGGCTGCATGAAGGGTTCGCCGCCTGAGAAGGTTACTCCCCCGCCATCGCGGAAAAATATCTCATCTTTGTGAAGCTGTTCCATGAGCTGCTCCACAGTGTAGGGGCGCCCGCATATTTCGCGCGCTTCAGCAGGGCAGGCGTCGCAGCAGGCGCCGCAGCCGTTGCAGAGGGCGTCGTCTGTGACGAGTGCGCCGCCCGTCACAGAGACGGCGCCGTTTGGACAGGCTTTGACGCAGGAACCGCAGGCGATGCAGCGTTCGGCGCGAAAGAGCACCACGGGCATTACCGACTGGCTCTCCGGGTTATGGCACCACTGGCAGACGAGCGGGCAGCCTTTTAAATGCACCGTGGTGCGCGTGCCCGGCCCGTCGTGTATGGAATATCTTTTGATGTCGAAAATAACGCCTTTTTTACTCAACAGAAACAGTCTCCTCTTCCGACGATATGTCAAGGTCTAGATGCTTTGCGAAATAATATTTGCGTATGAAGCGTTCCTGGACCGCGAAGGACCAGTGAACGTCGCGGACGTAGTCGGCGGCGCCGTTGAAGTCGTGCGCGCGCATAAGTTCTATGATGATGTTGTGCTCGTCGAGCGAATGAAGCTCCCATTCTTTTACAAATGATTTGTTGCGCGGAAAATCGTAGAGACGTTCTTTGTGGATTTTTATCGAATGGGTCATCTCAGGGTTGTCCGCTAAGTCAAGATAGACGTTGTGAAATTTCAGATTGGTGTCGTAGAACAGCGTAAAATTATTCTGGTCCAGCGCCTTGCGCATCTGCTGGTTATATTTTTCCATAAGTTCCGCATCGGGGTCGCGAAAACGCACGGCGACCAGCACGAGCACGGCAGATTCAAGCGCGCCCAGCATCTCGTAGATGTTGCGGATCTTTTCGAGGGAAAGGGCGTTTACGACGACGCCGCGCCTTGGGAAGATGGTGATGAATCCCTCCGACTCTAGCTGGAAAAGCGCGTCGCGAAGAGGCGTGCGGCTCATTCCAAGCTCGCGGCTGATGTCGTTCAGGTTGAGGAACGAGCCGGGGCGTATCTTCCCCTCGTTCATCTGGATACGAAGATAATCGTAAACCTGTTCTCTGAGCGATTTTAATGTAAAATGCGATTCACACGTCATTCTATATTCCCCTCTCATGAAATAATTGTAGCACAGATATATCAGATTGCAAATAAATTTTTAAAATATTTTCAATATAAAATCTTGGCATTTTGAATAATCCCGTCATTACAAGTTCAACTGCCTTTTCGCTTTATATTATCGTGATATTTTTCTATTTATTTCAGCATGTTTATTTAATAATCTTCCAGCGCCTTATATTATATTACAGCTTACTTCAGTTGTGGGAAATTTTGGTTATTATCAGGGATTACAGCTTTACAAAAAAAGGTTATACTATGCCAATACAACTGAATTTCTGCAAATTATCACAGCGGCAGAGACCTATGAGTGAAAGGGGAAACCTTAATGAAAATTAAAACATTCAAGCTCGAAAGATTATTCGCCCGCTACTCGGCAATGGCAAAGTATATGCTGAGCCAGTCTTCATGCGAGGGCATCACAATGAACGAGGTCCTTGAGATGGCGGACCCTGAGTGTCTGGCGCTTTGGGACAATCTCAGCCTCGGCTACACAAGGCCGCAGGGCTTTCCGCTGCTGCGCGAAGCGATAGCCGCGCGGTACCACTCAATACGTCCCTCCGACATCCTTGAGCTGACGCCCGAAGAGGGCATTTTCATCTTTATGAACAATATGCTGGATCAGGGCGACGAGGTGATCGTCATGCACCCGACGCTGCCGTCGCTTTATGAGCTTCCGCGTGCGCTGGGATGCAAGGTGATCAAGTGGCCTCTTGAAGTGACTAGCTGGGGCTGGCGCCTTGACGTGAATTTCCTTGCGGACAACCTTTCGCCGAAGACAAAGCTTATCGTCATGAACGTGCCGAACAACCCCACGGGATATATCCCGGTGCGCACCGAGATGGACAGGATACTGAACCTCGCTGACAGAAACGGCACGTGGATATTCAACGAAGAGACTTACCGCGGCATGGAGCACGACCCGGCGGCGGTGCTGCCGTCGATAGCCGACATTTATCCGCGCGGCGTAGCGGTGGGCGGCCTCAATAAATATGGACTTCCCGGCACGCGCATGGGATGGCTCATTTCAAAGAACCGCCAGATGATAGAAGAGTGCGCGGGATACAAGGACTACACGACGCTCTGCAACAACGCCCCCGGCGAGGTGCTGGCCACGATAGCGATGCGCAACGCGCCCGACCTGCTGCAGCGCAACCACAAGATCGTGCTGGAAAACCTCAATATAGCGGAGGGCTTCTTCAAGAAGAACCGCGACCTCTTCCAGTGGATACAGCCAAATGGAGGCGCCACCGCCTTCCCGCGTCTTCTGCCGCCGTTTGACGTGACGGAGATGTGCGAAAAGGCTATGACGGAAAAAGAACTTCTGATAATAGGCGAACGCGCCTTCGGCCTCGACACGAACCATTTCCGCGTTGGCTTGGGCCGCCGCGACTTCAGCAAGGCGCTTGCCGTCTTTGCGGAGATAGTCGACGAGATGCGCGAAAAAAAGGAAAAATCCATATAGGGCCGGCACGCGGTCTCGTATTTTTTTCACATAAGACTTTTGAGAGGCATAAGGCGCGGCGTCTGCCGCGCCCGCGTCTTAGCAGGAGATACAGCTTTAATAATCCAAGGAGTGATGCATCATGCGCTATTCAGACAGAATTTTAACTACGCCTTCTTCGTTTATACGCGATATTTTGAAGGTGACACAGGACCCGACGGTCATCTCTTTCGCGGGCGGCCTGCCAAACCCCATCTCTTTCCCCGAAGAGGCGCTTAAAGAGTCCGCCTGCCGTATTATTGATGAAAACGGAGGGAAGGTTTTTCAATATTCGACAACGGAGGGGCTTCTGCCGCTTCGCCAGTATATCGCCGACAAGTACAACAAAAATTTCGGCCTGAATATCAAGACGGACGACGTGCTTATCACAACAGGTTCCCAGCAGGCGCTCGACCTCATAGCTAAAGTGCTGCTCAACAAGGGCGACCGCCTGATCATCGAGGAGCCGGGCTACCTTGGCGCAATACAGGCTTTTTGCATGTTCGAGCCGGAGTTCCTCCCCGTGACGCTGGAAGAGGACGGCCTTGACCTTGAAAAATTAGAGGATGCTCTGAAACAAGAGCGCGTAAAATTCGCCTACGTCGTGCCGAACTTCCAGAACCCCTCGGGCCTCACCTACTCGAAGGAGCGCCGCGAAAAAATATGCGCGCTATTTGAAAAATACGACACCGTGCTCGTTGAGGACGACCCGTACGGGGAACTGCGCTTCAAAGGCACACATCTGCCTTATATAGGCGCGGGCAAGCTGGCGCACAGCGTCGTTCTCGGCACCTTCTCAAAGACTGTGACGCCGGGGATGCGGCTTGGCTACATCATCACGCAGGACGGCGAGCTTATGCACCATCTTGTCACGGCAAAACAATCCAGCGACCTGCATTCAAACATTTTCGCGCAGTACCTGATAGAGGACTACCTGGCGCACAACGAATACCAGAGCCACGTGGAAAAGATAACAAAGCTCTACCGCACGCAGGCCGACGCGATGCTCGCCGCGATGAAGGAATTTTTCCCTGACAACGTCAAGTTCACAGAGCCGGAGGGCGGCATGTTCATCTGGGTGACGCTTCCCGAAGGCGTCTCGTCGCTTGATATATTCCACAAGGCTATGGAGAAAAAAGTGGCCTTCGTACCGGGAGACCCCTTCTACGCAAACAAGCATGACGTCAACACCTTTAGGCTCAACTACACGAACTCGACCCCCGAAGTTATCCGCGAGGGAATTAAGAGGCTAGCCGAGGTCCTGTAGGGACGAACCACCAAAGAGGCCGCCCCATCTAAATAAAAAATCCCGTTCCAGCAGACGCGCGTCGATTGGAACGGGACTTTTTTTATATCGGACAACGCGCGCGGCGCAGGCTGGCACGCGACGCGCTAGTCAGTCTCGCCCAGCATCGCCCTTACGCAGTTTGCCCATTCAAAATCTTTTTTGCCCATGCCATAGCCTATCTTTGCAATTTTTATGACTGGCATCGGCGCAAAAGCCGCTACAAAATGTTTTAGGAGCGCGGCCCCCGTCGGCGTGCAGAGCTCGCCGCGCAGAGCGCCGCCGTATATGGGCACGCCGCGCAGTATCTGCGCCGTGGCGGGAGCCGGCACCGGCAGCACGCCGTGCGCGCAGTGAACGTGGCCGCTTCCTACATGGATGGGCGAGGCAATTATCCGCTCAGGCGCTATCTCACTCAGCAGCAGGGATACTCCAACGATGTCGGCTATTGCGTCCATCGCGCCCACCTCGTGGAAATGCACCTCGGCTACGGGCCTGCCGTGTACAAGACTCTCAGCGCAGGCGATAAGGGAATAGACGGACAGCACGTCGGAGCGCACCGCCTCCGGCAGCTCAAGGTGCGAGATAAGATGTTCTATCTCGTGCATCCCCGCGTGTTCGTGCGCGTGGCTATGCGCGTCGTGGTGATGGTGATGATGGTGGTGGTGGTGGTGACAGGAGGCGTCGGCGCTTTCTTCCTCCGCGCCGCCTACCGTGACGGTGACATGAGTTCCCGTTATGCCGCATTTTACGCATGGCGCGGCCGATATTGCAACGCCCGGAATGCCAAGCGCGTTCATTTTTTCAATAAATGTTTCAGGGGCCGGGTGCAGCTCAAGCAGCGCCGCCATGAGCATGTCGCCCGCGGCGCCCATGCCGCAGTCAATGTAAAGCGTCTTCATTATTATTTCACTCCAATGTGGTTTATCATGCCGGCAAGGTAGCCGGCGCCGAAGCCGTTGTCAATGTTCACGACGGAGACGCCGCTTGCGCATGAGTTGAGCATGGAAAGCAGCGCGGAAAGCCCTCCGAAGGAGGCGCCGTATCCTACGCTGGTTGGAACGGCTATGACGGGGCAGTCCGCAAGCCCGCCTACTACGCTTGCAAGCGCGCCTTCCATGCCCGCTATGGCGATTATGGCGGAGGCGCTCATGATGTCGTCGTTGTGCGCAAGCAGCCTGTGGATGCCTGCAACTCCTACGTCGTAAAGGCGAGTCACTTCGTTTCCCAAAGCTTCCGCCGTAAGCGCCGCCTCCTCCGCTACGGGAATGTCGCTTGTGCCGCCAGTGGCTACGACGATTTTCCCTCTGCCGTCAGGGATTGGCATTTCGCCCGCGACGCCTATTCTGCCCACCTCGTAATAGCGCAGCGGCGATGAGCGCCCCACAACGGCCGCGGCCTCTTCGCTCATGCGCGTTATGAGGACGGTTTTTTGTCCATCCGCGAGCATCGCGGCCGTTATCTCCGCTATCTGCTCCGGCCTTTTGCCAGCGCCGTAGATCACCTCCGCCGCGCCCTGCCTAAGCGCCCTGTGGCGGTCGAGCTTTGCAAAGCCCAGGTCCTCAAAGGGCTCCGTTTTGAGTTTCAGCATCACCTCGTCCACAGTGGCGGAGCCTGTGGAAAGCTTCTCCAGCATTTCCCTTATCTCTTTTTTATCCATCCCCGTAGCCTAACCTCCACATCCTAAAAACCTTGTTGTAACTGCTATAACGTGACTTTCTCAAATTTATCAAATTTCCGGCGCCGACTTGCGCATATCAGGCGCCTATCGCCTCTACGCCGCATTCTTCCATCAGCGCCGCGTCGCGCAAAAGTTCTTTCGACGGGCCGTCGGCAAATACCCGCCCCTCTTTCAGCAGTATGGAACGCTCGCACAGCTCCTCCGCAAAAGCGAGGTCGTGCGTCGCTATCAGCTTTGTGTGAGGCAGACCGCGCAGAACGTTTATGAGGTTGCGCCGCGCCCTCGGGTCGAGAAAAGCGGTCGGCTCGTCAAAGAGCGTCACCTGCGGCTCCATTGCCAGAACCGAAGCAAGCGCCGCCATGCGTTTTTCTCCGCCGGACATCTTAAGCGCCGTCTTTTTCGCCAGATGCTCTATCTTTAGCAGCGAAAGCACCTCGCCAACACGCATTTTGACCTCGTCCTCGCAAAGCCCCATGTTGCGCGGGCCAAAGGCGATGTCGTCGTATATCGAGGCCATGAAAAGCTGGTCGTCTGGGTTTTGAAAGACGACGCCGGCCCTTGCGCGCACCTCGGCCACAGTGGCCTTCGTGAGGCGCACGCCGCCTATGACCGCCGTCCCTGACGATGGCAGCACCCCAACAAGCGCCATGATGAGCGAGGTCTTCCCCGCGCCGTTGGCTCCTATGAGAGCTGCGTTCTCACCGTCCGCGATCCGCAGGCTTATATCAGCCACGCCCTTAGTCCCATCAGGATAGGCTGCGGAGAATTGTTCTATTTCAAGCATCAAAAGAGCCTCCCAATGAGCACAGGTACATTTACAAAACGAAAAAAAAGCGACGAAGCGCAGACGGCTACGAGAAATAAAAGGTCACGCACCGAAAGTGGGCGCGCCTGCATCCCGCCTGCCGCCGCAGGGTAGCCGCGACAGCGCATCGCCTGATAGACGCGTTCCGCGCGGTCAAAGCTCCTGATGAGCAGCTGCCCCGCAAAGCTGCCCATGTCTTTCATCTCAATGCCGCGCTTATTTTTGCCGCGCAGCGAATAGGCCGTATACATCGAAAATGCCTCCGCCGCAAGCGCCCCGACATAACGGTAGGTCATCTCAAAAAGCGAAATAAATACAGAAGGCAGCCGCATGGCGCGAAGCTCGCGCGTAAGCTCCGTAAACGGCGTGACAGCGACAAGCACTAGGACAGCGGAGACGCAAAGCAGCGTGCGGAATACAATGGCGGCAAAAGAAAGCCAGCCCGCGCTCACCGTGACAGCACCTACTGTAAACGCGGCGGAAACGTCGAAAAAGACATTCGACACGCCGGCAAAAAGACAGAAAGGCAGCGCTGTGAGCGTCCTCTTGAATATCATAGAGCACGGGACTCCAGCAAACGACGACGCGGCGACGGGATAGAGCACAAACGGCGCAAGAGCCGAAAGTTCATAGCGGCCGAAGGAAACGACGAGAATGATGTAAAAGAGCGTGGCCGCGATCTTCACAGCCGGGTGCAGCCGGTGTATGGGAGAATCGCCGCCTGAGGCCTGTTCCAATGAATATATCTCATATATGCTGCTGCGCAGATCCGACATTTTTTCCCTCCTTCGACAAACGAAAGCCAGCACTGCGCACAAGCGAGCGCAAGAGGCGTTCGTTCAAAGGCCGCCTTCGTGGCAGCCGCCGTTTCAAAAGTCCAGTTTACGATAATGATATGAAAATACGCCGAAAAGCCGCTTCTGCGGCAGAGAGCCCTTCGTAGGACATCCTCCGGAAGTTTGTAAATTATGCCACAGACCGCCCGCCAAAAGCCGGCGAAAAAGAGGCAGCGGCATCATAATCCCACACGCCGCCGGATTATTCTAAGCTTTTATGGGAAATTTTGCTACCCCTTAGCAAATAAATGTTATTCGTCTGTAATATTGGTATAATAAATAATTCTTGACCCGCGCGGATCGCGACGCCGCACAAACAACCGATTTACAGCTCGATATAATACGATATGATATAAAAACACACAGAGTCACCAACTACAGCCGGGAGATGATGAGATGCAGAATAAAGAAGAAGTGTACGAGAATGCTGCTTCCTCACGCCATCCCAACGCAGATATTCTTGAAGAAATATATGGGGTAAAAGGAAGCCCCGGCTCATGGCAATATCGCATCACCTTAGTATTGGCTTATGTAAGAGCATTTTTTAGGATCCTTGAGGGTATATGCGGTTTGATAATATGGTTGTTTTTTTCGGCGATTGTATTGTTTTTCCTGTGGATGTTATTTTATGTATGTGTTATGTAACAACAAAAACTAACACTATATTTAATTTTAATCCACGCAGTCCTTGCGGATCGCGATGATAGAGGTTCGCAGCCTCTATGCCATTCATGAAATTTTAATCCACGCGGTCCTTGCGGATCGCGACGTAGATAAAAATGGCCGGCGTATATTCGAGGGCATTTTAATCCACGCGGTCCTTGCGGATCGCGACGGCCAGATGCCTCGCGAATGGTGACGCTGGCCTTATTTTAATCCACGCGGTCCTTGCGGATCGCGACTAAATGCCATAAGTACAAACAAAATGGGTATGAGATTTTAATCCACGCGGTCCTTGCGGATCGCGACGAGTGACCAAGCTGGAGAAAGAACGCTATGGTACGATTTTAATCCACGCGGTCCTTGCGGATCGCGACTAGATATATATTTACCTTGATAAAGGATTGTATATTTTAATCCACGCGGTCCTTGCGGATCGCGACGCAAGAAATATCTGCCAGTCCGCTTGGAGCTTGCTTCATTTTAATCCACGCGGTCCTTGCGGATCGCGACTGGTTGCCAGTCTCTCTAGGGGGATAATCATTATGTTTTTAATCCACGCGGTCCTTGCGGATCGCGACGTTTTCGCAGGTGGGGGTGATTGGATGAGCATAACTTTTTAATCCACGCGGTCCTTGCGGATCGCGACATAACTGCACTGCGCCATTTACCTTTGGCGATAGATTTTTAATCCACGCGGTCCTTGCGGATCGCGACCCGATACGGGTTAAATCTGCAAAGAATGGATATTTTTTTAATCCACGCGGTCCTTGCGGATCGCGACACATGCCGAACTTGCCGCCCTGCAAGTCGCAAACTTTTTAATCCACGCGGTCCTTGCGGATCGCGACGCGACACTTTCCACGATCCCGTCCGTAGGGTAACCTTTTAATCCACGCGGTCCTTGCGGATCGCGACGATGGCGCATGCAAGCGCAATGCTGAACGAGAGCGCTTTTAATCCACGCGGTCCTTGCGGATCGCGACGCCGTCCGGGGTGAATAAACCGGAAATAGCACAACTTTTAATCCACGCGGTCCTTGCGGATCGCGACTTGCCCTCCAGTTCATGCTAGACACAAGCCTCTCACTTTTAATCCACGCGGTCCTTGTGGATCGCGACCCTCACCTACGGTGCAAAGAAATACGCTGAGCGCCTTTTAATCCACGCGGTCCTTGCGGATCGCGACATGTCCGCTACAGACATAGCCGCAAGACTGGCGGCTTTTAATCCACGCGGTCCTTGCGGATCGCGACTTACCGGGGATTGTTTTGAGGTCTTTGTCAAGGGACTTTTAATCCACGCGGTCCTTGCGGATCGCGACCGTGGGAGTTGCGTGGTTTTTCTATAAGTCCGGTCTTTTAATCCACGCGGTCCTTGCGGATCGCGACTAAAGAATGGGAGAGCAAGCAGCGTTAGACATGCCTTTTAATCCACGCGGTCCTTGCGGATCGCGACCTCTTTTTCCGTCATCATACGTATGAAACGATTGCTTTTAATCCACGCGGTCCTTGCGGATCGCGACCTGCCGTCCCAGCCCCGGACTCAAACCTCCCACAACTTTTAATCCACGCGGTCCTTGCGGATCGCGACGGCATAAAGGCGGTGGTATCGTGAAAGAGAAAATACTTTTAATCCACGCGGTCCTTGCGGATCGCGACCCTGTGCAGGAAATAGTAATCGTTGGCGATAACCTTTTAATCCACGCGGTCCTTGCGGATCGCGACCCCCCGCCTACTGGATACGCAACGCCCAAATAGCTTTTAATCCACGCGGTCCTTGCGGATCGCGACGCGAGCTACCGATCACCGAGGGTAGCAACGTCCTCCTTTTAATCCACGCGGTCCTTGCGGATCGCGACTCCATTGTGCTGTCTGTTAGCCTACTTTATGTATCTTTTAATCCACGCGGTCCTTGCGGATCGCGACGTGATGTTCATCTCGTTTTTGTCGGCAGTAAGCTTCTTTTAATCCACGCGGTCCTTGCGGATCGCGACTGCCTTGCAATGTTGCTGTGCCCACGGGTACTACCTTTTAATCCACGCGGTCCTTGCGGATCGCGACGTATTGACGGATGGTGGCAGTCGGGCGGCGTCCAAGCTTTTAATCCACGCGGTCCTTGCGGATCGCGACTTTTGCTCCAGCCGCGTCCGTCGTCGTACTGGCCTTTTAATCCACGCGGTCCTTGCGGATCGCGACTATTTGCCTACATTAGTGTCATGTGCTGCGTTATCTTTTAATCCACGCGGTCCTTGCGGATCGCGACTTTAATCACATACTTATGCAGCGGATTTGCGCATCTTTTAATCCACGCGGTCCTTGCGGATCGCGACGAGTCCTTTTGAGCTTTTAAAAGTGTTATAAATGCTTTTAATCCACGCGGTCCTTGCGGATCGCGACAAATCCTCATCATATTTATGAGTATACAAGTCTTCTTTTAATCCACGCGGTCCTTGCGGATCGCGACGCAAGAGCACCTGGCCATGCAGTGATAACCGTGACCTTTTAATCCACGCGGTCCTTGCGGATCGCGACCGAGCCACTTGAAGAAGCTCATTATCAACAGCAATCTTTTAATCCACGCGGTCCTTGCGGATCGCGACGCGCTGCTGAAGCTTTAGCTCAACAACAGGTACAACTTTTAATCCACGCGGTCCTTGCGGATCGCGACAAAAATAAATACTCAATTTGCCGACGCGGACGCCTTTTAATCCACGCGGTCCTTGCGGATCGCGACAATGGACTGAACGAACATGGGAAACTGGCAGCTGCTTTTAATCCACGCGGTCCTTGCGGATCGCGACCAATAATGCAAACGGGCGGTATATTAAATGGGCCCTTTTAATCCACGCGGTCCTTGCGGATCGCGACGCGGAGCAAATGCACGCTCTCGGTCAAGGGCTGGCTTTTAATCCACGCGGTCCTTGCGGATCGCGACGCTAGCAATTCAAGAAACCGCCATTTCGATTTACTTTTAATCCACGCGGTCCTTGCGGATCGCGACTCAATTTCTATCCATTCAGAAACAAGATTTCTATCTTTTAATCCACGCGGTCCTTGCGGATCGCGACTTCACCGTGGTACTGCGTGAGAAATGCGGCCACCTTTTAATCCACGCGGTCCTTGCGGATCGCGACGCAGTCGTATCCGTGATTCACGCTGATGATGAATGCTTTTAATCCACGCGGTCCTTGCGGATCGCGACTACCTTCGGCAACCACGTTGCCATAGTCGAGGAAGCTTTTAATCCACGCGGTCCTTGCGGATCGCGACATTGACAGGCGCCACCCCCGCGGTTCCAAATAGGCCTTTTAATCCACGCGGTCCTTGCGGATCGCGACATTCCCACCCTCCGCAGTATCTCGCTCTCGCGCGCTTTTAATCCACGCGGTCCTTGCGGATCGCGACTGTGAGGAAGGTATAAACAATGGACTCATTGCTCTTTTAATCCACGCGGTCCTTGCGGATCGCGACCAAAAAACGGCCAGCGCAACAGCAAAATCAGCTTCCTTTTAATCCACGCGGTCCTTGCGGATCGCGACGGCATCAAGAAGTCCGTCTGTTTCGATGTCGAACTTTTAATCCACGCGGTCCTTGCGGATCGCGACACTTCCAGTCGGCCTCAGTCAGCTGCTCACAGATACTTTTAATCCACGCGGTCCTTGCGGATCGCGACGCCATAAGCGTCAGTCATCATCCTGCGGTCAATCTTTTAATCCACGCGGTCCTTGCGGATCGCGACGCCGCTCCATCATCCAGTAGATTGCCCATTGGTGACCTTTTAATCCACGCGGTCCTTGCGGATCGCGACGAAATGGGCCAGCCGCTTCTACAAACTCATGGTACTTTTAATCCACGCGGTCCTTGCGGATCGCGACCCTGTTTTTGAGTATGAGGATGCCGCTTACATTGCTTTTAATCCACGCGGTCCTTGCGGATCGCGACAGATGTCGCGGACGTAGTAGACCCGCTGGAATTTACTTTTAATCCACGCGGTCCTTGCGGATCGCGACCAATGCAAATACAGCGGTGGGGCGAGTGCGTGCGCTTTTAATCCACGCGGTCCTTGCGGATCGCGACGTGCAGTGCTTCGGCATGGGAAATATCGTAAAGCTTTTAATCCACGCGGTCCTTGCGGATCGCGACCAACTTTTCGCAGTTATCGCATATCATACCGCACTTTTAATCCACGCGGTCCTTGCGGATCGCGACATAAAACGATTACGGTCTGCAAGGTCGGAGATGCTTTTAATCCACGCGGTCCTTGCGGATCGCGACGAACCTGCTCACAGATGAGATTGCAGAACTTTGGCTTTTAATCCACGCGGTCCTTGCGGATCGCGACCAGCTCGTACATCTTAAAGGAATGCTTTGCACCGCTTTTAATCCACGCGGTCCTTGCGGATCGCGACCATGGGAGCCTCACACGTGTCCAGATATCCCAGACTTTTAATCCACGCGGTCCTTGCGGATCGCGACGTTTGGCCGCCCTAGGCAAACAGCAGGGCCAATACCTTTTAATCCACGCGGTCCTTGCGGATCGCGACATAATTCGTCCGGGCATATTGCAGGCCCGTGCGCTTTTAATCCACGCGGTCCTTGCGGATCGCGACAGCCTCCGAATGCTTTTTCCCACATTTCGATGTTCTTTTAATCCACGCGGTCCTTGCGGATCGCGACGGGCAGTTCAGAAGGTGCCATGTCCTCTTCATTGCACTTTTAATCCACGCGGTCCTTGCGGATCGCGACGGCACAGGCCGGTGAGATAAATAAAATCGCAACACCCTTTTAATCCACGCGGTCCTTGCGGATCGCGACTGTTCTATCTTTTCTCTTAGGAATTGCAACAGCTAATCGGATGTCACGCGCGCACCATCCGATTAGCGTTCCCAAAATTCATAAAATTTTAGCATTTTTGTGTTTTGCTTAGTTATAGCCTTATCTGCGGAGTTATAAGGTTTTTATGTGAGCTTCTGGTTCGCGCTACAGGATATGCACTCCTTCGGGATCGAAGGTCTGCTTAGCTCCGATATGTTCTACTCGTTTTTTCCAATTATTCCCCAATTGATAATACCGCAGGCTGTCCGTTTCCGTGTCTATTATCTTTTCCAATTTATGGCACAGTTCAAGTCTTTGGGCCTGATCAACAAGACATTCAAAGACAGAGTTCTGAACCCTTTGGCCGTAATCTTCACAGATTTTAGCAACTCGCCTAAGCCGCTTACGGCCATCTGCAGTTTGCGTGTTGACATCATATGTTATCAGCAACAACATTTTATCATATCCTCATTTCCAATGAAAAGGCGGATATCCGTCAAGGTCGCCGCGAAGGTAGGCTGAAAATAACATCGCCTGCGTATGGTACATCAAGCCTAACGGAATTTTTTCGTTGAGGAATGGATGGATCAGTTCGTCCCTTTTGCGTTCCTGATAATTTTTCAAAATCTCCTTGCGGCAGGCGTCATCCATTGTAACGCCGCCGGTCTCCGCTCGCGTAAAGTTCCCGGGTTTTACCTGTTTTCTGTTGATAAGGCTCAACACAAGCCGATCCGCTATCATGGGGCGGAACTCCTCTATGATGTCTAAGGCAAGGCTCGGCCGCCCAGGCCTGTCCGCATGAAGAAAACCCACGGCCGGATCCAGCCCAACACCCTCAAGAGCAGAAGCAATGTCATGTGTGATTACAGTATATATGAATGAGAGCATAGCATTAACATTATCCATTGGCGGCCGACGGCTTCGTCCATGAAAATTAAAATGATCTTTTCTAGCCACGATAAGATCGTCAAAAACGGCGAAATAGCTCCTCGCGGCATCTCCTTCGATGCCTCTTACCGTCTCGAGCGGAAGCCAAGTTTTCAGGTGTGTAAGGACTTCGCCGAGGTTTACAATGGCCTTCTGCAGCCTTGCCGCGCCGGAGCTGCCAGGGTATTCCCGAAGCGCCCGTGATAATACCGTCCGGCAGTTTGCAATTTTTGCCGCGACGAAACGTCGCGCAATCTCAGCTCTTTGTTTTTCGTCATCGGCAATCCTGTATTGCTTGCGCCTAACAAGGACATTGCCGGAGACGCCGCCATTTACTCTAGCGAGAAATTTGCCGTTTTCCGTAAAGAAGGAGACACCGACACCGTTTTCTCCACACATTCCAAGAAGAGCCGGCGAACACATGACATTGCCAAAGCATAAAATATTAGACTGGTTGTGGATCGGAAAACGCTGCTTCAGCTCTTTATCGACGTAGACGGCTATCGTCTCTCCTTCTTTGCACAGATAAGATCCCTGTGTGAGAATGTAAAGACTGTTTTGTAGTTTTTTCATTACAGGCCCCCCTCGTCAGATTCACAGAAAAAGCTCTCAAAATATTGGTTGGCGTCTATTCTTTTGATCGCTTTGGGCATACAGATATCATACAGAGAGCAGCCTTTGCATTTTTTGTCATACCTGGGGGGTGGCGTTTTACCTTCCGCTAGAAATTTATGTACGGATTCCGCCGTCTCCACTGTCTGTTCTCTGAGGCAATAATCGAACGTTATCTCCTGCCGGCGCCTACTTTCTCCCCAGTAGATAGCCCCCATGTCGATTTGCGTTTTCAGCATCTCTTCAAGGCACATACATTGTGCGCAGAGCTGGATCATATACGGAAGCTCCTCATGCGTACTTCCGCGCTTGTATTCGACAGGGTACGGGACCCAGAGCCCCTCCGCGCCGGGGATAACGATTCCAGAATCGGCGGACCGGTGAAATTCTACAATATCTGAAGTCCCGGAAAGCCCGAGGGCAAAGGAGTGCAAACGAAGCGACATTCTGATTTTAAGATCTCTTCGGTTTTCGGCAGACTCTGAATGAGCCCTTTCGTGCATTATCTCTCCGTCTACAGTGGCTGCATTTTCATCCCAATGCTGTTCTATGCCTATAAGGGCGGCACGTCTTTTACAAAAAGTGTAATGCTGAAGCAGCGAAATGGAGACAAGTTCTTCTTCGTCATACATTTTTATTTCCCTCCACGCGTGAGTTAAGCCGTCTTAAATGAAGGCTCCGCCTGCCATGTCGATCCTCCTATTGTCTAACACACCTGCCATGTAACCTATAAACTTATCATACCTATAGGGCCAGAAGAATATATCAGGATGGCTCTTTAACTTTTCCACTCCCAATTTTGAGGCAGAACGACAAAAAATCTGCACGCTATATTCCTGAAGCTCCCTCCAGTCTACAGGTTCATGGTTTTCAAGCCGTTCTTTAAGCTGAGCGTCAACGATAACGGTAACAGTCTGCGTGTCAATTACTTTGAACTTCTCTTCGACTGTTTTAAATTCAAGCGCTCCCTCATGTTTGACAAGATCATTTTCCAAACTTGCCGTTTGGTTCAACTCGTTCAGTTCACGCCTCAATGCGTCTGTGCACATCTTTGAAAGATCTGCATTTTCTTCGCATAGATTTTCATTTTTAGAAAAGAGTTCCATCAATATTTGTGAAGATGTGTCGAAGCTGGGATGGCGTTTGAGCAGTCCGTCAAAATTGAGCTCTATTGTCCAGACGGTCGAATCAGTGTATTCTTGCTCGTCGTTTCGCCGTATCCGTCCTGCAAGCTGCAGCAGGTTGACCAAGCCGGCAGCCTCTCTAACGCCAGTTCTGAAAGAAAAGTTGACGCCGGCCTCAACACAGGAGGTCGCGACCAGCGTCCAGTTCGTGTCTTTTTTATCATTGAGGCGGTCTTTTATTTTATCCACCAAATGTTCTCTGTCGACAGGAGCGAGCGCCGTCGAGATATGTTCCACGGCATCCGCGCCACACCGTTCCTTCAACATCTGCGCGATGACTGCGGCGGATTGGACAGTGTTGAGAATGACTAATCTGGGGCCTTCCAAAGAGAGCAGCCAGTCACACAGCTCTTCTTCTTTCATTTTTCCCCTCATACAGCGATAACGTATACGGCGCTTTTCTGCGTTATAAAGCCCCCTGCGAAAATCCTCGGGCAGTAAAGAGGGGATATCGGGCTGCCCTTCGTCTATCTCCTTCAGTTTCCATAATTTATAAAGGGAACCGGAAGCAAGTATAAAATGGCAATTCCATATACTGGAATATTCTTTGATCCATTTCCATGCAAGCGGCCACAATTTTATGGGAAGCGCCGTATGGGCCTCATCAATAAAGACGCTGCTGTTTGTAAGCTCATGAAGTTTGCGAAGCGCGGAAGGCGACGCCGCGGCCATCGTTTCAAAAAACTGAACAGCGGTAGTCACCACTATTGGAGCGCGCCACAGCACTGAGAGCTTTCTGCTGTTTTCGTCTTCAAATTCAGCCTTATGGTGTATGGCGCTGACTACACGCTTCATCTCCGCTTCACTTTCACCCGGCAGGCGAAGAGCTTCCCTCAAAATGTCGACTGTTTGGTTTAGTATGTTGGTAAAGGGCAGAACGATAAAAAGATGCCGAAGGTTCCTATCCGCCGCCGTTTTAAGCTGACAGGCCGCTAACGCGGTAGTTTTTCCCGTTCCCACTGGGCTGTCGCAGAAGGTGATTTCGTGGTCTGTATCCGCACTACGGCAATGTACATACATTTGGTTTCTATTTTCATTTCTTTCAGAGTGCTTCGTCCCCGGAGATTGAAGTGACGCGATATACCGATCAAGCGCCTCAAGTCTTTCTCTAGCGCGCAGGGGAGGAAATTCCTTTTCCTCCAAATCGTTATAATTTACCGCCGTATCCGAGTGATCCGCGTCCACAAGACACGAGAACAAGAGACGCATCGTCACGGGAAGCTTGACTTCATCTTCGCAACGCTGTTTTAGAATATTTTTTCGCTCTCTTTGCAACGCGGTGTCGTGGAAGGTGAGATATTGTTCAAGGTTGCGTTCGCTGTCGGCACAGCTATTTTCATCTTCAGAACGATATTTAAGATCCTGCGCCGTAGGCATGGCAGGCAAGTTGGGCAGCCCTTTATGATGAGCATATATCATAAGGGCGCTTAAGGGAGCTTTTTTCTGCGTCATGTAAAGTGCGCCCGCATCCCAATGTTTTATAGGCAGGCTCCTTGCAGCACGACGTCCATTAAGAACATCCTGATTTAAAGCATTCAGTTTTCCTAAATCATGAAATTCAGCGGCAAGCATAAGCCGTGCGGTCATAAACTTGTAGCGCGGCCGCTCCCCTTTCACCGGCTTTATTGCGAGAGCAAAGCGTGAGCATCGCTCACAGACATTGAGGACATGGACGCAATAGTCCTGAGCAGGAATATCCTGCTCAGGACGCGCGCTGTGCGCAAGAAAGGTGCTTACTGGGCAATCAGGTCCGTGCATGTGACTTTATCCTTCAGCTCTGAAGGCAGTCCAGCAGCAAGTTCGTAATCTGTAAGCGCCGAAGAGGGCGCGGCGATATCACCCTTTCTTTTCGGCGTAAGGGCATCAATAAGCGCAAAGTCGGAACAGCTGCCAAGCGGGTTTTTATGTTCGCAGAACCACGCCTGACGCACCTCCACAAATGGACGTATGGCGGAACGATTGTGCGAATAGGCGTAAGGGATAAGCGCCTTCATCACCTCAATATCCATCGCCGTGCATCCAGATTTATGCGCACAGTTTGGATTGACAAAAAACGGCATGACATAGAGGCCGTGAGTCACTATTTTATAGGCCATTGGAGCCATTCCCTGATTTTTACCCTCCTGGACGCCCGCCTTATTTGTGTTCGTCTGCGCCTCATACTGGATCGGAGAGAGGGAGATGCCCATGCCGAACTGAACGACGCCGGTTTTGATGCTGGCTTTGTCCATATTATCCTCAAGGAAGGTATTTCCAAAAATTCTGCCGTCCCAGTATTTATCCTTAAAAGAACCGTCAGCGATTTCCTTTTGTATCTCTTTTCTGTTGCGGCCCCTGGACTCAAGGATCATAAACTTCTCGTCCTCAAGCTTCAGCTTTGCCTTCATATAATTCCAGACTGGCCCCTCTTTATCCTCGACAAGATCGCGGAGCTTCCTCTTAAAAGAGACAGGGGAGATCTCCCCGCGTCCGTCATACCGCCTGCGTGGGGCGCCATCCACATCAGGATCTCCATTGGGATTTGAATTTATTACCTCCAGCACTAAAAGTCCGGTAACGCGGTTGAGAAATTCACTACTCATTTTCCAGTCCTCCCTTTGATATGTTTGCTTCCAGATTGACCTGCGGATCTGACGTGTCGTTTTCTTTTTCACTCTTTACTGAGCAGCCTGCCATGTATCCTAAATAGAGCTGTGCCGTCTCCTCCGGATTCAGACGGCTGGTGGGAAGAGAATCATAATCCAATTCTTTACTTATTGTGTTAAACTGCCGGTCCAACCAGCGGCTGAGCCGCCAGTCTTCGTCCTGGTCTGTTTTACTCCATGTCAGGTATGGCCTGATACGCTGCCCCAGCGTACCTATGACCTCCCTCGGATGAAGCTCCGCTTCGGCAAGCATGGCGTTTCCCACCAGCTGCATGGGCACATTAACGGTCTTTGATCTAGCGTCCTTGGGCGTCCTAATATATTTGCAGTACTGATACTGAAGACTGTCCGCCAACGCCAGAAGCGTCCCTATCTTAAATATTGAACTGTTCATGTAATCCTCCTTTTTACAGCCAAGCTTGTAAAGAAGCAGCGCAAGAATGGCCGGATTTGCTATCTTGTCTCCGCCCTTTTTTCCGGAGAGTATGACGCCTCGGTGCATCGATTCTCCCAAATGCGCAAAAAAGGGCGCAGTGTTTGACATAAAAATTGAAAGCAGATTGTTCAGGTATCCCGTCTCTTTTTCTTTGAGCAGCAGGACAAGCCCCTCAAGTGGGTCTACCCTCTTCGACGGAGAATATTCTGTGCCATTCTGACGCCACACCTTATTTGCGTACAGAGCGAATTCTTTGGGGAAAATGGCTCTCATGTGCGATATTACCACCTCGCCTTTGCTGTCGCCCCAGTCCCGCATTACAAGCAGTTTATCCGGGAGGTTTTTGCAGGCCGCCGTCCATTCCTCGGCTGCGTGCATAAACTGTTCGGCGGAAAAGTTGGTGTAATAAACGACCTTAGTGCGCGCCTTGTCCATTTTTTTGATCGCGAATATAAGTATCTCTATCTCAGAGATACTTCGGCAGCGTCCCTGCAGCGTCTCTATCACCTGTTTTGAGAGTTCTTCAAAGGTGGCTCGATCTGTCTCAAAATCGTTGCCCGTCATCGCGGCGGTGGTAGGCGACGCATCAAACGACATAACTTCGTCATATTCATCTTCGTCTACCACCTCTTTGGGAATAAGGCGAGGATAAGCAAAGAGGAGTTCTTTGTCGCCCATGACGTCCCACGTTTTTCCCTTGAGGTCATCCTGAGAGAGCGACTCCAAAGCAAGTTTAGCGCTGCGGCGGCTCTCGTCCCCCATTGGAAATGACTCATAATCGGCTACCCCGTAACGCAGCTGGCACGGGGCCTCCTTCACCATTGAACGAAGGATAACATCACCGAGCACCGGCACTCTTACGCTGGGCATTTTTTCATTCATCTTATACGCAGGATTATTGAAGGCGTCCCGCGCCTTGGGCAGCTCGTCCGCTTCCGGCGCCTTTGAAGCCGCGAGCAGGCGGCGGTTGATCCAGCCTACGGTATTTCGATGCGCAACAGAGTTGCCCTCCGGGCCGTAGTCCATAATATCCAGATAGACCATCTCACTGGGAATGGTTGAGCTGATCGGTTTCGTCAAAAATAATAACGGCGAATAGAACTCCCAGTCTTCGAAGCTCTCGATTCTTGACAGTGCAAAAGTAAAGACCGCGTCCATGAATTGTTCCGCATTTATTTTTTCGATGCGTTCATGCAGCGTGCAATAACTGGAACATCTGCCCTCAGCATCTTCTGGCTTGATTTGCTGCCAAAGATTTGCGGCGGTATCCTTGATACATTTTTTGACCTTGGCAGTTACCTTTTCACGGTATTGCGGCATCGCAGCATCCGCGCCTGATGGCGCGTTATATATAGCCTGACGAAGAGACTGGGCGTCGAAGGTCGTTTTAAATTTTTGCAGCAAATATTTTGGACGCTGTTTTTCTGGGATCGTATTCAGCATTGCGTTTTCTTCAGGGAACCGGGCCAGTATATATCCTCTAATAAATTCGTTGATCTCCAACGGGACGCTGGGCGGCAGATTGAACCCCGGGAACGAAAATCCGTTTGATTCTTCATATTTTCTCAGACCGGCGGCGTTTTCTGCCTTTATTCGAGTGATGCCGTCAACGCAGGGCGACCCGACGCAGAGCGTGATTTTATACAGGTCGCCCTTTGCCATCGGTTTCAGCCTCTGATCCCACTCCTGCGTTGCGATGTTTTTGAACGCCGGATTGACTCCGGCTGGATAAAGTTCATTGAGCATAGCTGTCACCTTCTCGCTGTGGATAACTTAGTGCTCCCTCTTTGATCGGGACGTTCTGAGCAAAGCAGAAACGCGGCTGCGAATCAAATCCGTCGGGAAAAACTTCCATAAGAAGGCTGGGAATGACCATATTGATATCGCGGCAGCGATGAGTCTCACTCCGCAACGGCCCCAGATAGTCCGGCGCAAATTCGTTCCACCCAAGCGATGGCATCCGATATAACTGGCCTCTCTTCAGCCTGCGTTCAAATATCGCTTTGTAAGCGTGTCCGGGCGACGTCGTATTGGCGTCCCATTGCTTTGCCTTGTCCGTCATTTTTTCCCTGCCGCAAGCTAGAGGGCGCGCCTCGGCGTACAATTTATAACAGACGTCGACAAGAATGGTCGCCAGCAGCTGATAGTTTGAGCCGCTGGATATTGCGCTGGAATGTCTCAGCGGGCCGCCATAGTTGGTAATGTAATTTTCAAACCTAATTGGCGAGCATATTTCGACCCTCTGCGGTATAATGGTTACAGCAGGCCCCCAATTTATTGATTCGAATATTCCGCGCACCGCAGACGCAGTAGGGACAGTGTAGCTGACAGGAACATCTCCCGTGTCAGGGCGCGTAAACATAGCACAGGGGCCGCTGATTTCGCAAGAGATCTCGTAGATTTTTTGCATTGTGTAAATGCCTCCTTTCTACATATTATTTATTTTTTAAAGGCAAGACGACGGGGGCTCCTGCCTTCAAAAAATGATTCGTTGATTGACGAGGTCAATATAACACAAGAACGGCTCCTCGTCAATAAGATTAATAAACTTCAACATTATATGACTATTATAATTTAATTATCTTTAATGTTGTAGGACCTTATAAATACCGCATTTTAAATGAAGAGCGCGCACCTACAATAGTAGGCGCGCGCTCTTCATTTAAGATTTAATACATCTTCAACATTATATATTTTAATCCACGCAGTCCATACGGGCCGCGACAGCGAAGTTTCTATTGGCCTGTCCCTCGCATCCGCTGTATTATAATACATAGACGTTATTTGAAAAGACATTTACACGCTGCACTATTTGGAGTTTTGCAATTCTGTTGCTGCGGGAACAATGCTAAAGACAAATCGCGGCGCTCATTGAGCGCCGCTTGTTTATTACTCCATTATACCCAACTCAACGCCTTCCTACACCCTCTCCCCGTTCACCTTCACCTCTACTCCGGACAATTTTTTGAATAGCTGCGCTTTTTGGCGCATGTGGTGGGCCTCGGGGGTCTTTACGTCGGGCAGGAGGTAGGTTTTTTCGAGGCGTTTGTAGGTTTCGGCGCCTAGTTTGTGATATGCCAGAAATTCCATGAAGCGCAGTTTTTTTATGCCTTTTACTATTTCGGCAAGCTCCGCGATATCTTCGTCCGCGTCGTTTATTCCTGGGATGAGCGGGGTGCGCGTCACAATGCCTATGTTATTTTTGGAGGCGTCCGCGCGGCGGATGTTTTCTAAAATAAGGCCGTTGCCTATGCCTGTCAGTTCTTTGTGGCGGGCGTTGTTTGGGTGTTTGATGTCAACGTGCAGAAGCGACAGAAGCGGCAGAAGCGGTTCTATCTCGCTCCACGGCGCGTGAAAGCTGCTTTCCATCGCGCAGTCGATGCCGCGTTTTGCGCAGCCTTCAAAGACTTCGCGCACGAAGGCGCTCTGCATAAGCGGCTCACCGCCGCTTATTGTGACGCCGCCGCCTGAGTGGAAGTAAAAAAGCTCGTCTTTTGCTATTTCGCGCACGGCCTCGTCCGCCGTCATCTGAAAACCGTATCCGGCGACCGCGGCCGACGGACAAATTTTGACGCATTCAAGGCAGCCGACGCACTTCGCAGCGTCAATTTCAGGGCGTCCGCCGCGCATCGTTATAGCCGCGCGTGCGCAGCTTTGCGCGCATTTGCCGCAGCCGGTGCATTTGTCACGGTTTATGCCTCGCTCCGGCTCCACGCGCTGAGACTCCGGCGTCGAGCACCAGAGGCAGCGCAGCGGGCAGCCCTTCAGGAAGAGGACGGTGCGAAGACCGTCCCCGTCGTATATTGAGCTTTTTTCTATTCTTAGGACGCTTCCCTTTGACGCCATCGCCTTAGCCGCAGCTGACGCAGTTGTCGTGCTGGACGGTCCTCGCTATTATGTCATCCTGCACCTCTTTGCCAAGCTCTACGAAGAAGGCAGTGTAGCCGGCGACGCGGACGAGGAGATTTCTGTATTCTTCCGGGCGCGCCTGAGCCTCAAGCAGTTTCTTCTGGTCTACGACGTTGAACTGCACGTGATAGACGCCAAGCGAGCAGAGGCTTTTGAGCATCGCCATTACCTGACGAATGCCGTTTTCGTTGTTTATCATCTCCGGGTCGAGCTTCATGTTAAGAAGCGTGCCCTGCACAAAGCGGTCGTGCGGGATGTTGGCCACCGATTTCAGCACAGCGGTGGGGCCGTTGAGGTCCGTGCCGCCGCTTGGGCTTACGCCGTCGGCGAGCGGCTTTCCAGCGCGGCGTCCCGACGGGAGCGCCCCAACTTCGACGCCAAATGGGGTGTTGCCGGAGACTGGCAGGATGCCTGGGGTCATGACGCCGAATTTGCTCCTGTAGCTTTCTATCTCGTCCGCAATATAGGAGAAGAGCTCCGCCGCAAGGCCGTCGACGGCTGTGTCGTCGTTGCCGAATTTCGGCGCTTCACAGCAGGCTTTGAGCACTTCGGGGGAGTCCTCGAAATCGCAGGAGAGCGCGTTCAGAAGGCCCGCCATCGTGACGCTCTTCGTATCGTAGACGAGATGTTTTATCGCGGCCACGCTGTTTATGAGGTCAGATACGCCGATGCAGATTATGCCGTTTCCGGTGTTGTATTTCGCACCGCCCCAGGCGTAGTCTTTCGCGTTTTCGATACATTCTTCGAAGCTTACAGAGAGCGCGGGCACGGGGCGTTCAAGGCATATTTCGTCGATGATGTGGCTTGCCTTGACGACGACCTTTATCACGTAATGGAGCTGCGCTTTGAGCGCCGCCATAAAGTCTTCAAATGTTCCAAAGCTCGTGGGGTCGCCCGTCTGCGCGCCAGCCAGTTTTCCGCTCTTTCTGCATTTTCCGTTAAGCAGCACAAATTCTACGACGCTGCCGAGGTTTATGTCCGCAAGCGCCGAATATCCGCGCACTTTTCCTGCGAGGTTCGTCTCGACGCAGCCGCCGGGGTTCCAGTCAAGCGCCTCGCGGATGGGGATGCCCTTGTTCATCAGCATACGGATGCCAACCTCGTCGTTGTGGAAGGCGGGGAAGCCCGTTCCCATCGCCATGAGTTCTACTATCTTGCGCAGGAAGGAGTTGGGGTTCTTGGCCATGTTGTAGCGCACGGAAAGCGAGGGCTGGTAAAGCTGCGTATCCATCGTGGCCTGAAGTATCATGTATGAAAGGTCGTTTACCGCGTCTCGTCCCATCTTGTCTACGCCGCCGGCGCAGAGGTTCTGGAACATCGGGTATCCAGAGGCGTATTCCGCGGACTTTTCATCCTGGAAGAGGCACGGCTCGGAGAATTTTACCCAGAGGCAGCCGAAAAGTTCCTGCGCCTGTTCTGGCGTAAGGCGTCCCGCCGCTACGTCCGCCTTGTAAAACGGATAGAGGTACTGGTCCATGCGCCCCGGATTGTAGGCGGCGGCGTTCTGTTCCATGAATATGCATATCTGATAGAAATAGAATGACTGCATCGCCTCGCGGAAGGTGCGCGCAGGGTAGGCTGGCACGCGGCGGCATATCCGCGCTATTTCGCGAAGCTCCGCTCTGCGCGCGGCCACGGGTTCCGCCGCGGCAAGTCTGTCGGCTTCAGCGGCGTAGCGTTCGGCAAGCGTCTCCATGCCTTCGCAGACGACAAGCAGCGCGTCAAGATAGACCTCTTTTTCGTAGTCTCCTGGAATGGTGGCGTCCAGCTTCGCTTTGCGATCAAGTATCCTCTTGCGCAGGCCTTCCACGCCGTTGTTGATGAACCATTCGTAGCCCGCCGTCACCTCGCCCCAGCCGCGCACGGCCTTTTTGTCGATGTAGAGCGCTCCGTTGTCGCGAAGCGCCGCCACGTCCTGCGGGATGCGCGCAAGCCACTCTTCGTAGTTGGAACGCCCCTTCCAATAGGGACGGATTATCTCTTCAAAGTCTTTTTTATCCTCGGGCAGCAGTTTGAACTTGTCGTAGCTGCGCGTATTTATAGTTTCAAGCTCGCGGTCGAGCACCGACCAGCAGACGTCCGCGGAAAGTATGCCGCCGCGTATCTTGCTGCCGGCGTTTCCAACGATCAGCTCGTCGTCCCATATTTTGACGCTCTTTTCGCGGCACTGCTTCAGGAAGGCCTTCGCCTTGCGCGTGACGAGGTTCTCCCCCTGAGTTTCTACAAAGCTCTGCGTCAGCAGCTTCGCGTCCTCAAGGTCTATTTCGGGATAGGTCTCAAAGACTTTCGCCTTTAGCCTGTTTATGCGTTCCATGTATTTCGGGCTTTTTTCTTCCATATTTTCCATCACAGTCAGCCTCCCTAGTTCATCTCTTCGTATTCTGTTCTTGAAATTATCTCGTTCTGAGTGTTTTCGTTGAGCTCCGCGAAATAGGCGCTGTAGCCTGCGACGCGAACGATGAGGTCTCTGTGCTCCTCGGGGCGGCTCTGCGCCTCACGAAGATCTTCGGACGAGACTATGTTGAATTGTATATGATGGCCGCCCAAATCGCACCATGTGCGCACGTAATCCGCGAGGATGGCGGCGGAGTTTGGTGCGGACAGAAGCGACGGCGAGAATTTCTGATTATAAAGGACGCCCTGGAGCACCTCCATGTGGTCTATCTTGCTCATGGAAAGCACAGCCGCGGTAGGGCCGTTTGTGTCGCGTCCGCCAGCCGGAGAGGCTCCGTCCGAGAAGGGAATGGCCGCCTCTCTTCCGTCGGGCGTGGCTCCAGTCAGCTCGCCGAAATAGACGTGCGTAGAGACTGAATGCAGCTCCGGTATGTAGAAGCCTCCGCGCATACAGGGATACTGCGTCACTTCGCGGCAGAAGATATGCGACGCGTCCCGCGCAAGCAGGTCTGCGTAATCGTCGTCGTTGCCGAACTTTGGCGCGGCTTCGCAGAGTTTTTTAACGGCCTCCGCTCCCGCGAAATTATTTTTGAGCGCGGCAAGCATCGCCTTGGGGCCGACGCTTTCGTCGTCAAAGACGGTCTTTCTCACGGCGGCCATCGCGTCCGCAAGCGAGGCCAGGCCTACTCCGAAGATGCCGGAGAAGTTGTAACGGACGCCGCCCGCCTGGCGCGTTACGCCAGTCGCGATGCAGTCGTCCAGCATCGCGGAGGTGAAGGGTTCCGGCGCGTGCGAGGCGTGCGCCCCGTCTATTAGGTCATAGGCGCGTACTATAAGCTCGACGAAGTGCGCCACCTGTTTTTCAAAGGCGCCAAACAACCCGTCGAAATCCTTGAAATCTTCAAGGCGTCCCGTATGCGGCCCAACCTGCTTTCCGCTCTCGGGGTCCGCGCCGTCGTTCAAAGCAAGCAGGAATGCCTTGGGCAGGTTCACGTAGCCGCCGTTTGAGCGCGAGTCGCAGGCGCCCTCTATGTCCGACTCCACGCAGTTCATGCAGTAGCCGCGCGCCTCTTCGAGAGTAGCGCCGCGGATGAGGTGTTTTGGGATGATGCAGTTGTCGTTCATCACCGCCGGATAGCCGAGCCCCAGCTTTATCGTCTCGCAGGCCTTGATGAGCGCGCCCTGGTCGACCTTGTTGTGGTAGCGGAACGAAAGCGACGGCTGCGGAACGCGCGCGATGCCCGCCGCCTCCATGACGAGCTGCGTAAGCTCGTTGCAGACGTCCTCGCCGCGCGGCCCCTGACCGCCCAGCGTTATATTCTGAAATAGCGGAAAACCGGCGAAGGTGCGCGTCGTCACTGAATCCATCAGCTTTATTATCGCAGTGCATTTTATCCATATATGCGCGAGAAGCTCCACAGCCTCTTCATCAGTGAGGACGCCGTCTTCTTTGTCCTTTTTATAGAACGGATACATATACTGGTCAAAACGCCCCAGCAGCATGGCGTGCGGGTCCGCTTCTATCTGAGTGACGACATAGATGAGCCATACGCTTTGCAGCGCCTCGCGGAAACTGCGCGCGGGATGCTCGGGCACGCGGCGCAGCATAGCCGCAATGTCGGCAAGCTCCGTGCGGCGCTTGTCGTCCGCACATTCGGCGGCGAGCTTTTCCGCCTCGTCCGCGTAACGATGCGCAAAGGCGATGACCGCTTCGCATGAGATCTTAGCCGCGCGCCAGAAATCCACCTTCGCGCCGTCCGCCGCGCAGGCGGGACGGAACGTGGAAAGCTTTGCGTCAGCCTCTTCAATGATGCCGCGAAGCCCCTTTTCAAGCAGCTTTTTATTGTTTATCGCAATATTGCCGTGCGCCGTTCCCTGCGCGCCCACCGTGATCATGTGGTCGGCGATGGCCTCTTTCGTCTCATCGGAAACGAGGCCGTTGGTCACTGAGTCAAGCGAAGCGTCCTGCCAGCCCTCGAGGCACTTGCGCAGTATCTCCTTATTTTCATCTGTAAGCCCTATTGAGTCCGCGGGACGGTTTGCGAAATTGTCGAGGTCCGCCAGAATCCAGCGCGCGCCAAGCTCAGGGCAGGCGATGGGCGAACGCGGCTTAGGCGAATTGTGCCCGACGAAAAGCTCCTGCTCGTCGATGAAGAGCGTCATATTTTCGAGCACATGACGCAGCGTATAGGCGCGTTTCAAAACAGGCGGTTCCGCTGCCCAGAGCTTGTAGGCCTCTGTGACAAGCAGAGCGCGTTCCGGCAAAAGCTCCGTCGGGCGCTCCGTTATCATTCTCTTTTTCATGCCGGAAATACGTGATATGGTTTCTTCTCTGCTGGCTCTCATGCTGCATCCTCCCACTATTTTTGTTCAATTATATTAAGGTCGTATTTTTTTAGGATAGTTACCGCGTCGTTGTACTGAGCGTCGCTTGGGGGCAGCGTGTCGGCGAGCGCGTAGTTCCTGCCCAGCTCCTCATAAAGCCCGACGCCGAGGCGGTGATAACGCAATATTTCAACCGACGCGCCGGGACGCGCAGCCGCTGCGAAGGCACCAAGGCGTTCAAGCTCCTCCTTCGCGTCATTGCACCCTGGCACAAGCGGAAAACGAAGCAGCGCCGCGGCGTCGCTCTTCAAAATATATTCCGCGCCGCTCAGTATCCCCTCGTTGTCAAACCCAGTCAGCTTTTTATGAAGCGACGGGTCCATCGCCTTTATGTCCAACTGGATGAGGTCGGCCTTTTGCGCGACGCGCTTTAAGTCAGCGAGCGGCGCGCAGAGGCAGCTTTCTATAGCCGTGTGCACGTAATGCGCGCGGCATATATCAAGAAACTCAGCGGCAAATTCAGGCTGAGAGAAGACCTCTCCGCCTGACAGCGTAATACCGCCGCCAGAGCGCCGCCAAAACGGAGCGTCGCGACTCACCTTTGAAAAAAGTTCGTCCGCAGAGACGACGCTTCCAAAGACCTTCCCACTTTTTGATTTTTCTATTTCAAAACTTTGAGATTGAGGGCTGCAGCACCAGAGGCACCGCATGGGGCAGCCTTTGAGGAATACCGTGGTCCTTATGCCCGGCCCGTCGTGGACGGCATATCGAGCAATATTAAAGATCAACCCTTCCGCCATTAGCTTCCCTCTTTTCTTTTTTGGTAGTACCATAGGCACTACCAGCGTTTTATAAAATCATTATAAAACAATCGTTTGGATTGTCAAGCAATAACGACAAGAAGAAAAAGCGTAAACGGGCCGTCTGTGTATGACCTTAAACCGCCTTTTCAGCACGGAAGGCCGGGTCGTGCCTCGACGCCGCGCGCAGGGAGCAAAAAAGAATCAAAAAAGCTGCCGCGCGGCTGCGAAATGCGCTTGTCAAAACGCCTTTGCGCCCGAATGCGGCAGCTCATAAAACAAATGGAGGCTGTGGCCTGCGGCCTACTCTTTTACCATAGACCAATAGGGGCTGGAAATTGCCTTGATCATCTCGGGATGTTTTTTTATCATCACCTGGACAGACTCAAGCATGTGCCTCTGCAAAGTATCTCCGGCCAGTGCGGAATTTTTATCCTCAATGGCCTTTATTATGACCGCGTGGTCGGACTGAAGCTTCTGCATCCAGCCCGCTTCGTGCATAAGGTTTGGGTGGACCAGCATGTTGTTGCGCTCGACGAGGCTGTTGATGCTTTCGTTGAGGCGCGAAAGAATCGGATTGTGCGCCGCCTCTGTGACGAGGTTGTGAAGGAGCGCCTCCCACTTTCCGTTCTGCGTAAGCTCCTCCGGCGTGCCGTACGGGCAGGCGGCAAAATTCTCGTAGCATTCATGCAGTTTTACGATATCCTCGTCCGTCCTGCGCTGCGCTGCAAGGCGCGCCGCCGGCACGGAGATTATCGTCCTCACCTCAAGCTGATACGACACAAAATCCGCCGGCAGCATTTGCAGGCTCTGAAGGGAGTCCAGCATCCCAAATTCCTTGAGGCTCCTTATGAAGATGCCCTGACGTTCGCGCACCTCGATGATGCCCTCCGCCGCAAGAGAGATGACCGCTTCGCGCAGAACGTTTCTGCTCACGCTGAGCATCTGAGCCAGCTCCCTCTCCGAGGGGAGCTTGTCGCCCTCTTTAAGAGTGTTGGAATCTATCAGTTCGCGCAGTTTTTCCAGAACGATCGTCTTTTTGCTATCTTTTTTCTCCGCAGCGTTGATATTGAACATGGCGCCCCCCGCTCATCCCGTTTCAGGGAAAGATTATCCGCTAATTTTTTCCAGTAAAGCATAATTGTTGCCATATAAGTATAGCTGAATTTTAAAAACAAGCCAGTGGCAATACCAGTAGGTTTATATCACTTTTAAATAAGAATGTCACCTCTGTCTATATAAATAAATTGTACAGTTTCAACTCAAAATTTAAATACTTGACGTCCGTTGAATCAGATGCTATATTCTATCCACGCTGGCTGAACCTATGGTACTACCAAATTTCAGCAAAAGGTATACAGCGTATCCATAAAGCTCTGTATTTATAATCTATTACTCAAATAGGGGGAGTTCACATGGCATCAAAGAAAAAGGCACTACAGATCGGCGCGGGTATGGTAGGACGCTGCATCATCCATGATATGATCAGCGATTTTGATTTCGTTGTACTGGATATGAGCGAGGACAATCTTGCGGAGGCAAGACGTCTTTTCCCGGGAGTCCAGACTGTACAGGGTTCCGCCACCGATAAGGAACTTATTGCTAAACTTTCTGAGGACTGCGACATCATCACAGCGGCAATGCCCGGCACCGTTGGCTACAAAGTGACGCAGATCGCTATGGAGCTTGGAAAGAAACTTGCCAACGTCTCCAGCATGCACGGCCGCGCTGACGCCCCCTTCCATGAGATCGGACTGGAAACGGGCGGACTTGGCATTTCCATGATAGGCTTCGAGCCCGGAATGAGCAACTTCTTCGGCGGCCGCGGCTACTACAAGCTCGACAAATGCGAAGAGATGTACGTATATGTCGGCGGCGGTCTTCCCGTTGATCCGCGCCCCCCGTTCAACTACTTCACAACATGGTCGATCTCTGACAACCTCAACCAGTTCAACCAGCCCACAACAGTTGTGCGCGAAGGCAAAGAGATGGTCATCCCCGCGCTCAGCGAAGTTATGGACTTTGCAATAGAAGATTTCAAGCACCTTGAGTGCTTCACCAGCAACGGACTGGGCAGCCTCTTCCGCAGCTTCCACGACGTGCCCGAGATGGCGGCCTACACCGTACGCTGGCCCGGACTCGCCGCGCAGATGCGCCTCCTCAACGAGCTGAACCTCTTCGACAAGGAAGAGAGAATGCTCGGCAAAGTGAAGCAGGTCCCCCGCGACATCCTCATCGACGTATTCTCAAAGGCCTATGAGCGTCAGCCCGGCGAAGTCGACATGTCTGTCATGAAGATCGTCGTAAAGGGCATCAAAGACGGCGACCGCGTCACCTACACATGGGAGATCGCGCAGAAAGAGATCCCCGAGACCGGTTACACCTCAATGGCATGGACGACGGCCTGCACCTGCGGAATATTCGCGCGCGCGATGGTCGAAGGCAAGCTGACCGGCAAGGGAATGCTCTCCGCAGAGCATCTTGCGAAGGATGACGAGTTCTACAACTGGGTCATGGCGGAGCAGGCAAAGCGCGGCATTTTCTACAAAGAAAAGGTCGAAGTCGAAAAGAACGTAGCTCTCTGGGAAAAATAGAATAAACGACGCGCAGACGGGAAGAGGCAACTTCTCGTCTGCGCTTTGTTAATAAAGCAGTAACGTTTGCGTCTCTACTATATCACATTATTAATAATGTAAGTGTAATAAATTGTAACTTCTGTCCCTGGTAATTGTTTTACAAATTATTTACTGAAATGCGTAGGAACATCTTTTCTTTTCTTCTTCAAAAATCTAGGAGGTCTGAACGGCATGGATGCAACTGTAGCAAAGCAGATAGAAGCAGCACTGGAGTACGTGGCATGGACGGTATTATGGAATAAATATTTTGCGATAATGTTCCTTTTGCTCGGCCTTTATCTTACTATCGGAACTCGTTTTTTTCAGATCAGAAGGTTCGGAGACATTTTTTCAAACACACTCGGCGGACTTTTCCGTAAAAAAGATCCAAACGCAAAGGTAAGCAAGGTTTCATCATTCGGCGCATTCGCCACAGCTCTTGGCGGAACGGTCGGCAACGGCAACATCGCGGGCGTAGCAAGCGCTATCGCGATCGGCGGCCCCGGCGCTCTCTTTTGGATGTGGATGGCGGCAGTCGTCGGCATGGTTACGAAGATGAGCGAAATAATCCTGGCTCAGCAGTACAAACAGCGTTATGAAGACGGCACCTCCTACGGCAGCGCCGCCTTCTATATACAGAAGGCTCTCATCGAAGGCAAGGGCTGGAAATGGTGCAAGATACTCTCAGGACTCTTCACAGCCACGATGATAGGCTCCTTCTATTTCGCGCCTGGCCCCTACACGATAGTCGAAGCTTTGCAGAGCGCCTTTAAGCTCTCCGGCACCGCGGCGATCTGCTGCGCCATCGCCTACACGGGCGTATGCTACATAATCGTCCTCGGAGGCATCCCGCGCATCGTAAAGTTCGCAGAAAGCGCGGTCCCCGCAATGGTGCTCGCCTATCTCGCAGCCGGACTTTTCATCATCTTCAAAAATATCCCGGAAACGATCATCGCGATAAAATCCATCTTCTACTATGCCTTTAACCCATACGCGGCAATCGGCGGATTTGCTGGAGTCACGGTCATGAAGGTAGTGCAGGTCGGCGTCGCAAGAAGCGTTTACAGCAACGAAGCCGGCTGGGGCAGCTCGCCCATCATCCACGCGGCGGTTGACGTAGACCATCCCGGACGTCAGGGACTTTGGGGCGCGATGGAAGTATTCATGGACACGATGGTCGTCTGCACGGTGACGGGGCTCATGGTCATCATCACAGGCGCGTGGCAAACGGGACGCGGCGGCGCGGGCTCTGTCGGCGAAGCTCTTGGAATGGCCTTCGGCGGATACGCTCCCCACATGCTCGCCTTCTTCATGATAATCTTCTCGCTGACGACGACTACGGGCTGGTTCTCATATCTTGAATCGCTCATCGTCTACTGCGTCTCCAAAAAGTCGCACGAGGAGCGCATGAAGTATGTGAAGTTTGTCCGCTACACCGGCCCGCTGGTACCCCTCTGCGTCTCCATGTTCTTCTTCTATCACGGAACGGTTCCTTCGGTGGTGTGGATGATGCTCGACATACAGTCAGCTCTTCCCGTCTACGTAAACGTGATAGCGCTGACGCTGCTTTCGCCGATCATCTTCAAGCTTGTACGCGAATTTGAAACGAACTATCTTGACCCTGAAAAGACCGCCCGCAAGGCTGCGAAACTTTCAGGCGCCAAAGACGCGCTGCCGGAAGAATAGGCGAAGAATTTTAAGAAAATATAATTTCAATGGGGAGAGGATTTTTCTTCTCCTCATTTTTGCAAAGGAGAATGACTATGAGTGAGTTTGTTAAATCTGTTGACGTAAAGACGCTGGTTAATATTTATTGTGAGGGCAAGGTGCAGAGCCGCACTCTGAGATACCCCGACGGCAGGCTCCAGACGCTGGGCGTATATCTTCCTGGCGAGTTTGAGTTCCATTCGGACGGCGCGGAAACCGTCGTCATGACGGCGGGCGCGGTCGAAGTATTTTTCCCGCAGGAGAACTGCTGGCGTCTTGTGAAGACCGGCGAATCCTACGACGTTCCAGAAAACACAGTATTTAAGGTGCGCTGCTCCGAAATATCGGAATACGTCTGCGATTTCCTGTAGAAAAAAATGGACGCCAAACTGGACAGACTGGTAAAGTCATATCTTCCGAAGCTGGTTCAATGCGTCTGCGAAAGCACGCAGATAGCTAGCCTCTATAAAGAGGACGCAAGCGGCTTTCCCTACGGGCTTGAAATAGCGCGCGCCGCCGACCACGCGATGGGCTGCGCGCAACACTTAGGCTTTACCGTGCGCGACCTTGACGGCAAAGTCTGCTGGGCCGAGTACGGAGAGGGCGACGAATACGTGGCGGCGATGGGCCATCTCGACGTCGTACCCCCGGGAGAGGGCTGGGTCTTCGATCCTTTCTGCGGCCAGGTGAAGAACGGCTACATTCTGGGCCGCGGCACGCAGGACGACAAAGGGCCGCTTTTTTCAACGCTCTTTGCCTTGAAGGCGGTGGCTGAGCTTGGCGTCCCCCTTTCAAAGAGGGTGCGTATAATTTTCGGCATGGACGAGGAAAGCGGCAAGATGCGCGACGTCGCGGCCTATCTCGCGTCGGAAAAGCCGCCCCTCTACGCCTTTACGCCGGACGGGGCCTACCCCGTCGTCAACACCGAAAAGGGAACTATAAAGTTCAAAGGCCGCGCCAGCTTTTCAGACGGAACCGAGGCGCCGCTTCGGCTAGAGAGCGTCTCGGGTGGAGAATCCCTTGGCTCCGTTCCCGCGCACGCGGAGGCGGTGCTTGTTGGCGCGCGCTCCGCGCTTGACGCGGCGGCGGCCATTCTTGCCAAGGCGGCGCGCACAAAGGGCTGGGAAATCTCGCTGCGTTCAGAAGAGGGGCGCCTCACTCTTGCAGTCGCCGGCAAAGCGGCACACGCGACGCTTCCGTCACTTGGGGCAAACGCCGCGGGCAGGCTCCTTGTTCTGCTTAACAAAGCGAAGCTTGAAGGCGAAGCGGGCGCTTTCATCGAATTTCTCGCCACAAAGTTCGGCGTTGAGTCCGACGGCGCCTCTTTAGGCATCAAGGCCTCGCATCTGCACTGCGGCAACATCACGGTGAACCTCGCCATGATCGAGGGCGACGCCTCCGGCATGACCGTCACCTGCGGCATATACATCCCCGCGGAGACCATTACCTTCGACCAGGTGCGCACCGTCATGTGCGATAATTTTACGCAGGCCGGCGCGAGCTTTGAACCGTTCGCCGAGACCGCGCCTATGTACTACTCGCCGAACCATCCGCTCATAAAGACGCTCCAGGCGGGCTATTCCAACGCCACGGGCAAAGAGGCGACGCTGGTCAGCATGTGCGGCGGCACGTATTCAAAGAGAATGCCGAACATGGTCCCCTACGGCGCCACCTTTGACGACGAGGACGACCGCGCGCACGGCGCGAACGAACGTCTGCTCATAACAAACCTGATGGAGAGCACGCGGCTCATGGCCTACGCCATCTGGGAAATGGCAAAATGACGGACAACTTCGGAGATATCCGAAGAGCTTATAAATATATACTGATATTTTTCCTCATCACCTTCATTAGCGCCTCTTTGGAGAGCGGCTACTACTTTCTGCTGCCGTACCTTGAAGGCAGCGGGATAGCGGCGGGGCTTCTTGGAGGCGCTGCGATGGGGGTCTGTTACGGCGTCTCTTTCGTCATCCGTCCGTTTATACCTGCGGTGGAACAGAGGATCGGGGACGAATGGATGCTGCGCTGCGGCTATATCTGCTTTTTTATAAGCGCCGCAGGCGTGGCAGCCGCCGCTGTTTCGATAAATCAGGTTATTTTTTGGCGGGGGCTTGCGGGCCTAGGGCTGAGCATGGTGGGCGTCTCGCTCACCGCCTATGAGAGAGAATTTATACCGGAGCACATAAGGGGCTACAGCATCGCGCTCATCACCACCGCGTACAGCCTGCCGTCGCTCGTCGTCGTGCCTCCGATGGAATATTTGATAGGACACGGCTTTTTTAAGACATATATCTTCTTTTTCCCGCTTCTCGTAGCAGTTGGCTTTTGGGCGGTTCTGAGGCTGCCCGGCATAAAAGGCGGCGGCGCGCAGGAAAATGAGGAAAAGGCGCTCTCCTACGCCGCGCTGCTCAAAGAGCCGAAGATACAGCTTTTTGCGCTCTCCGCCGCGCTCTTTGCCCTGACGGACGCGGGCCAGCTCACGTTCGTCCAACTGGCGAAGGAGATAGGGATGGCCGCCTCATATTTTTTCAGCGTATCTGCGGCTACGGCGCTCATCTTCAGGATCTTCTGCGGACGGCTGATAGACCTGCTTCCGCGAAAGATATGCGCCTCGGGCGCATGCGCTCTTACGGCGGCTATGATGTTTACGATGACATTCGCCTCTACGCCAGCCGCGCTTATGATATGCGGCTTCCTCTTCGGCGTTGGGATGGGCTTCGGCTACCCCGCCTTTATGTGCATGACGCTTGATTTGGGCGGCAGAAAAAACGTGACGCGGCTTGCGGTCATATTCGGCCTCATCTATTCGGGACTTTTCTTCCTTACGCCGGTGGCGATGGAATTTTTGATAAAGCTGACCGGCGGCGCAGGGCCCGCCTACAGGCTCTTATATTTATCGGTGTTCGTAATATCCTCAGCACTCGTTCCAGTGAGCGCGAGGGTTTATAGATCAAATTAAAATCTAAAAACAGGAGTGGTTATTATGAAGATAGGATTCATGGGTTCAGGCGCCATCGCGGAGATTTTGAGCCAGAAGATCACGGCAAGCGGAGCCGCCAAGGCGAAAGATATTTTCCTCTATGACGTAAGCACGGAACGTCTTGCCTATATGAACGAGAAGTACGGCCTTTCGACCTGCGCGAAGCCGGGCGACATGGTTGCGGCGGCGGATTATGTCTTTATGTGCGTCCGCTCTGACAACGCCATCGAAATGGCGCGCACACTGTCCGCCTACGACTTCTCCGGCAAGGCGATAGTCTCGATTTCCTCCGGCATTCCCATGGCGCTCTATGAGAAGAACGTCCCGGGAGCCGCGGTAGCGCGCGCGCTGCCGAACCCGCCCAGCCGCATCGGACACGGCGTCGTAGCCGTCGCCTTCAACAACAAAATATCCGACGCCCAGAAGGCCGACCTCATGACGATCTTTGAGAGCATGGGCGTCTGCGTCGCGCTCGGCGAAGACAAGATCAACGCCATCACCTCTCTCACAGGCCCGGCGCCCGTCTACGCCTTCTTCCAGGGCATCGTGGAATCCGCGCTGCTTCTTGGCATAGACCACAAGAACGCCGCTAAGATGGCCTTCGGCACAATCGAAGGATGCCTCAAAGTCTGGGAGAACAACAAGGACAACATCGGCGGCCTGCTTGCAGAGACAAGCACCCCCGGCGGCATCTCCGTGCGCCAGCTCTACAACCTCGAGCAGAACGCCTTCAAAGCGACGGTCAAGGAATGCTACGAAGAGGGCTTCCTCAGAACAAAGGCCTACAGCGACAGCATCTCGCAGATGCTTAACGAAGAGTAGTTCTTCCCGCCATTTGCAGCAATTAAAAAAGCTCCCGAGCTCCGCGCGTCAACCGCGCGAGCTTCGGGAGCTTTTTGCGCCGCCCGCGCAAAAATGCCGTGCGGTTACGGTTGTGAATAGAAGTAAAGGATGATAAAATAGACACGTCGTCAGCAATCAGTATTATTACCTATTTTATAATTTATGCTTCGACAAATTTATCCTATTCGCTTTATTTGGAGGTTTTATTTTTATGTCTAACGAAGATAAGGTGCATTTTACTCTTTTGATGATCGTTTCCGTGATAGTGATGATGGTCAACGTCCAGACGCTCTCGACAGCGAACCGCAGGGGCCTCTCCTCTATCGACTCGGCCTTCAGCGGATACCTCTCATCGACCGCGCAGAAATGGTCTGACGCCTCTATCAACCAGACCGTACAGGAAGAACTGGAGATAGTTCAGGAACTACCCCAATAACGGCATCACCGCATGCTCCGGCGCCGTGAGGGAGACGCTCTCTCCCTCGCGGAATTGTGCCGCGGTCTTTTTCGCAGTCTCCGCGCGTATCACAGAATAGACGTCGTTTCCGCCTTCGCGGGACGGCGTCACGTTTATCACCGCAGAAAAAAGATCCTCGTGTATCTCTGATATCTCTCCTCTTATGATATTCAAACCATATTCATGGCCGTGTTCGATGACGAAATTATGCGCGCGCACGCCTATATACCGCGTCTCTTGCGGCGCCGTCCCGTCATATCTGAAATCGGCGCCCCAGTCCAGCGCGCGCAGCAGGCCGTCTGCACGCGGTTCTACGCGCGAATAGTTCTTGCAGCCAGAAAGAATGGCCGAGGCTATCGTTGTCGGACGCTCAAAAAATTCCTTTACGCAGCGCACCTGCTCCGAACGCCCTTCGTTTATCACGCATACCTTGTCGCATAGCCTGTAGACCTCGTCGCGGTTGTGCGAGACAAAGAGCGTAGTGCCCGAAAACTCGCGCAAAAGCCGCGAGAGGCGTATCTCGAGCTTCCATCTGAGAAAGCTGTCCAGCGCGGAAAGCGG